>JBGTIE010000419.1:0-8486 GCA_041745855.1 Lysobacterales bacterium
AGCGGGCCGGTAGCCACGGCTGGGTGCGGCCGCGCAGCATCTGCCAGCCGAGCACGCAAAGCACCGCAGAGCTCAAACCCGCCACGGGTCCGAGCGGAATCGGCTGCATAAAGGGCAGGCACAGCACCAGCGCGATCAGGGCGAAGCTGGATTGTTCCAGCCGGTCGAGCACCACGCCCAGTGAAGTTGGCTCGCGCTCGGCTCGCAGGGCGCACTCGCTGAGTAGGTGGATCAGGGCGTCGCGATGATGCACGGGATGGACGCCTGTAGGGACATAAGAGCAGGGCCCAGGGCTCAGGGCCCAGAAGTCAAGAGCAGGGCGCCCCCATTTACTACGAAAGCGGGGGCGAGATCGATGGGTTCAGAACTGCGCTGGCTTGGGTGTCACTCCTTGGGTGCTGCCATTGGTTGCTGTCGCACTGCTAACGGTATCTGTCGATTGGCCTTCGGCCGCAGTCGCCGTAAGTGGCTTGCCGAGGACCGCCCGGTCAAGGATCAGGTCCAGCTCGGGGTGCTCGGCAAAACGAAACGGTACGCTGGTCAGGTTCATGCCCTCGTTGCGCTGGATCGCGAAATGCAGATGCGGCCCGGTCGAAAAGCCGGTATTGCCGGATAAGCCGAGCTGGTCGCCGGCGCGAACCCGGTCGCCAACCTTGACCCGGATCGTCTCCAACGCCAGGTGGGCGTAGACCGCCATCGTGCCATCGGGATGGATGATGCGGACATGGTTGGCGCGATCGCCCCACTGCGCCAGGTCGGTGCCGGCGCCGAAGAAATCGTTCTCGACCAGCATCACCACCCCATTGCGCGCGGCCAGGATTGGCGTGCCCTCGTCCATCGCGATGTCGATCGCAAAATAGGCGTGGCCGGCGCCGTGGCTGAACTGGCCGCCAAATCCCTGCGAGACCACATGCTGCTCGCCGCTGCGGAAGGGCAGCCGGTAGCGGACGCTGTCGTCGTGGCGGGCGTTCGGATCGCCGAGCATCCAGCGGAAGCGGAAATTGAAGCCGGACGAGTGGGTTGGATCCTCCGGAATGACGCGCAGCATCGGCTGCGTCGTCAGTGCAGGGATCACCAGCCGCGCCGGCAGTTCCGGTGCCGACAGCACGTTCTGGCGCTCACTGAAGCTGAGCTCGATCTCGATTGGCCCGGCCAGATGGTTGACCGCCAGATAGCGCTTGTCCTCAGCCGTGCCATCTTCGAGCGCCTCGACCCACTGCCTGGGCTCGGCGCGCAGCAGACGCGCCTGCACCGGCTGATCGGTCGCCGGTGGCTGGTCGGTGAAGTGCAGGATGCCGTGCTCGTCGCGGTAGCTGTAGACGCGCTTGGCCTGCGCCGCCGTCGCAACGAGCAGCAGACCGAGCAGGCAGGCGATGGCTGTGTTCAGGCGCATCGGCTAAAAGGCGTTCAACCCGGTCACCTCGCGGCCGACCACCAGTTCATGCACGGTCTCGGTGCCTTCGTAGGTGATCACGCTTTCGAGGTTCAGCTGGTGCCGGATCGGGCAGTACTCGGTCGTGATGCCGGCGCCGCCAAGCAGATCGCGGGCGTCGCGGGCGATGTCTATCGCCATCCGGCAGTTGTTCCACTTCGCCAGGCTGACCTGGGTGGGCTGCATCTTGCCGGCGTCCTTCAGGCGGCCGAGCTGCAGCGACAGCAGTTGGCCCATCGTGATCTGGCGCGCCATCTCGGCCAGCCGCCGCTGCACGGTCTGGGTCGCGGCCAATGGCCGGCCGAACATCATGCGGGTCTTGCTGTATTCCAGCACCTCGCGGAAGCAGGCGATGGCCGCCCCGATCGGACCCCAGGTGATGCCGTAGCGGGCCTGGGTCAGGCATGACAGCGGGCCCTTCAGGCCACGCACGTTGGGCAATCTGTTGGCGTCGGGCACGCGGACGTTGTCGAAGTACAACTCGCTGGTGACCGAGGCGCGCAGGCTCATTTTGCGATGGATGTCGCGCACCTCAAAGCCAGGCATGTCGCGATCGAGGATGAAGCCGCAGATGCCGTCGTCGGTATGCGCCCAGACGATCGCGATGTGCGACAGGCCGCCGTTGGTGATCCACATCTTGGAGCCGTTGATCACCCAGTCGTCGCCGTCACGGCGGGCGTGGGTCTTCATCGCCGCCGGGTCCGAGCCGCCGTGCGATTCGGTCAGGCCGAAGCAGCCGATGATCTCGCCCTTCGCCATGCCGGGCAGATAGCGCTGGCGCTGCTCCTCGGAGCCGAAGGCAAAGATCGGATACATGCACAGGCTGGACTGGACCGAGACGAAGCTGCGCAGGCCGGAGTCGCCGCGCTCCATCTCCTGGCAGATCAAGCCATAGGACACCGCGTTCAGACCGGCGCAGCCGTACTCGGCCGGCAGGGTCGGGCCGAGCAGGCCGAGTTCGGCAATTTCCGGGATCAGTTCGACCGGAAAGCGGGCCTCGTCAAAGCACGGGCCGATGATCGGCAGCACCCGCTCATCGGTGAAGCGTGCCGCGCTGTCCTGCACCATGCGCTCTTCGTCGCTGAGCAGGGAGCGGATGTCGTATAGATCGGAAGGATCAAGTGCGGTCTTCGCGCCAGTCTTGGTGCCGTCAGCCATGACGATTACCTGATTCGTGTGGATAACTGCGTATTGTAGCGGGCTCGGCGGACGGTGGTGTCTTTTTTTCAGGGGTGAGGGCGCTTGAGGAGCAGGGCTGAGGGCTGAGGGCTGAGGGGTCAGAAGAGCAGGGCCAGTGCCCAGAGGAGCCAATCCCAGTAGCGCCTCAGTGGCCCGTGAAAGCAAGGGCGCCATAAGCCTACGGTCGGGCCGCGCAAGATGTCGATGAGATACGCCGACGCTTGAGAGCTTTGGATGGGGCTTGACGGAAGATCTCGGCCTCGAAACACTCTCGCGCCAGCCCTCAACCCTCAACCCTCAACCCTCAGCCCTCAGCCCCCACC
Organism: Lysobacterales bacterium; assembly: GCA_041745855.1. Lineage (GTDB taxonomy): Bacteria > Pseudomonadota > Gammaproteobacteria > Xanthomonadales > SZUA-5 > JAWLAT01. The sequence goes on from JBGTIE010000419.1 coordinate 2,935, forward strand.
CATGATCCTGCCCATCCTCGCACTCATTGCCGCGCTTGCACTGTTGCTGTGGAGCGCCGACCGCTTCGTCGATGGCGCCTCGAACAGCGCCAATCGCCTCGGGGTCTCACCATTGCTGATCGGCATGGTGATCGTTGGCTTCGGCACCTCGGCACCGGAGATGCTGGTGTCGGCAATGGCCGCCTCTGACGGCAAGCCCGGCATCGCGCTGGGCAACGCCTATGGCTCGAACATCGCCAACATCGCCCTGATCCTGGGTCTGACCGCGCTGATCAGCCCGATCGCGGTGCATTCGCAGGTGCTGCGACGTGAGTTGCCGCTGCTGGTCGGGGTCACCGCATTTGCGGCCTTGCTGCTCCTTGACGATCTGGTTGGACGTGGCGATGCGTTGGCCTTGCTGCTGGTGTTTGCTGCCTTGATGGCCTGGACGATCTGGCAGAGCCTGCGCAATCGCAGCGATACCCTGGCCCAGGCGATGGATGCCGATCTGGACACCCAGGTCATGACCATGCGGCAGGCGCTGTTCTGGACCGCGCTGGGTCTGTTGTTGCTGATCGCCAGTTCGCGCGTGCTGGTCTGGGCGGCGGTTGAGATTGCGCAAGGGCTCGGGATCAGTGATCTGGTGATCGGCTTGAGCATCGTCGCGGTGGGCACGTCGCTGCCCGAGCTGGCTTCGTCGATCGCCGCCGCGCGCAAGGGCCAGCACGATATCGCGTTGGGCAATATCCTTGGTTCGAATTTGTTTAACACGCTGGCGGTGGTGGGTCTGGCCGGGATGGTCAGCCCGCTGGCAGTGGCGCCGGAGATCCTGCAGCGCGACATCCCGGTGATGGCCGGGCTGACCCTGTCGTTGTTCGTGCTCGGCTATGGCTTTCGCGGTCCCGGCCGGGGCCGGATCAACCGGATCGAAGGCGGATTGCTGCTGCTGGCCTTCGTGGTCTACACCGGCTTTCTGATCATCAGCACGCGGGGGGCGTGAGCGAGCACCTCTCCATGAACCCATTACGTAACTCATTGATTTGTCATTGCGAGGCATGCGCGGCGCGCGCTTGGGGGCTTGCCGGTGACTGCAGCGCACGCCGTGGCAATCCAGAGATTGAACCGCAAGCTGGAGCGAAAATCTCTGGATCGCTGCGGTCGCAAGCTCGCTCGCGATGACGAGGGTTCATGGCCCGTGGGCATTTCCGGGCCGGAAAAGGGATCTCGCGATGACGAGGATTCAAGGCAGGTGTGCAATTCCGGGCCGGAAAAAGGGTCTCGCACTGACCAAGTCCTCGACGGACGCCTCAGAACGAGGATCCGATGGTCGCCGCGGCTGTTTGATTCGGTTCGCTGAGCTCACCGACATCCTACGCGCCACGCTGAGGCTCTTCTGATCCTTCATCAGCCCTCAGCCCTCAGCCGTGATCGGACCTAGCCCGCCTTGCGTGAAGCCTGCTTGCGATCGTTCTCGGTCAGCAGTTTCTTGCGCAGGCGCACCGCCTTCGGCGTGACTTCGACCAGCTCGTCGTCGTCGATGAATTCCAGCGCCTGCTCCAGGCTGAGTTTGACCGGCGGGGTCAGACCGAGGTTGTCATCCTTGCCGGCAGCGCGGAAGTTGGTCAGCTGCTTGGCCTTGAGCGGGTTGACCGTGAGGTCGTTGTCCTTGGCGTGGATACCAACCAGCATGCCCTCGTAAACTTCCTCGTTGGCGCTGATCAGCATGCGGCCGCGTTCCTGCAGGTTGAACAGCGAATAGGCCGGGGCGACACCCATGCCGTTGCTGATCATCACCCCGTTCGGGCGCTTGCCGATGTTGCCGGCCAGCTTCGGACCGTAGTGGTCGAACACGTGGAACATCAGACCGGTGCCGGCGGTGATGGTGCGGAATTCGGTCTGGAAACCGATCAGGCCACGCGCCGGGACGACGTATTCGAGCCGCACGCGGCCCTTGCCGTCGGGTTCCAGATTGCGAATTTCGGCCTTGCGCTCGCCGAGGCGCTCGATCACGCCGCCCTGGTAGTTTTCGTCGAGGTCCAGCACCAGCTGCTCATACGGCTCCATCTGCTGGCCGTCGATCTCGCGCACGATCACTTCAGGGCGTGACACCGCGATCTCGTAGCCTTCGCGGCGCATCGTCTCGATCAGGATCGACAGATGCAGCTCACCACGGCCGGAAACCTTGAAGGTATCCGGATCGGCGGTGTCCTCGACCCGCAGGGCGACGTTGTGCAGGGTCTCGCGGATCAGCCGCTCGCGGATCTGGCGGCTGGTCAGGAACTTGCCATCGCGACCGGCGAACGGAGAATCATTGACCTTGAAGAACATGCTGATGGTGGGCTCGTCGACAGTCAGCGCCGGCAGGGCCTCGACCGCGGCCGGATCACACAGGGTGTCGGAGATGCCCAGGCCTTCGACCCCGGTGATCGCGACGATGTCGCCGGCCTCGGCGCTGGCCACTTCCCGCCGCTCCAGGCCATGAAAGCCGAGCACCTGCAAGATGCGGCCATTGCGGCGCTTGCCATGGCGGTCGATGACGACGATGTTCATGTTCGGCTTCGCGCGACCGCGCTGGATACGTCCGATGCCGATGATGCCGACATAGCTGGAGTAGTCCAGTGAGGTGATGCGCAACTGGAACGGCCCTTCGTATTCCACTTCCGGTTCGCGCACCCGGTCGATGATGATCTGGAACAGCGGGTCCATGTTGCCCGAGCGCACGTCCGGAGACATCCCGGCGTAGCCGAGCAGGGCGGAGGTGTAGATGACCGGAAAATCGAGCTGGGTTTCATTGGCGCCGAGCCGGTCGAACAGATCGAAGGTCTGGTTGACGACCCAGTCCGGCCGCGCACCGTGGCGGTCGATCTTGTTGATCACGACAATCGGGTTGAGACCCTGCTGAAAGGCCTTCTGGGTCACGAAGCGGGTTTGCGGCATCGGTCCGTCGACGGCGTCGACCAGCAACAACACCGAGTCGACCATACTCAGCACACGCTCGACCTCACCGCCGAAATCGGCATGCCCAGGGGTGTCGACGATGTTGATACGCCAGTCCTGCCAGCTGATGGCGGTGTTCTTGGACAGGATCGTGATGCCGCGCTCGCGCTCCAGGTCATTGGAATCCATGACCCGATCCGGAAGCTTCTCGCGCTCCGAAAGCGTGCCGGACTGCTTCAGCAGCTGATCGACGAGCGTTGTCTTGCCATGGTCGACGTGGGCAATGATGGCGATGTTGCGCAGCTTGTTGGTCATGATCGATGCACGAAAGGAGGTTCACGGGCTGACGCCTGATAGCCGCTCGTCACGAAACGAGCGGCGGAGCGCAGAGAGGAGAAGCAGCCGCACAGTATAGCTTGAAGTGTGACGATAGTACGGGTGGCGTGGAGCTTGTGCTCTTGTGGGGTCGGCAGGGGTAGGAGTCAAACTGATGCCGCGATGCGAAGCCGGCAGTCGGGGTCGGAATCGGAATCGGAATCGGGATCGAGACCGGCATGGGGTTTGGCTACCAACGACTAGCCGTGTACCGGGCAGTCATCAATAACGTCGTCAGCGAGTACCGCCGCACTCGACCGTGCTGACAACGCAGGGGCTGCGTGGCTACAAGGTTCACGAGGAGGCAGTTGGATACGCCGGGCAAGGATCGATAACAATTCCGATTCCGACCCCGATCCCGACCCCGACCCCGAGGTGAGCTCTCCGCTCCGTTGGGAGACGCGGCCGCCGGCGCGAAAAGGACTGGCGCGAAGATCATCGCACTACGCGCGCCGGAACCGCGCTACTTCCGATCGGGAGCCTTACGCTTTCGTGCACACGCTAAAGCCTACGCACGCCGCGGCTTTTCCGGGCCCTGGGTCCTGGTCCCTGAGCCCTCAAAAGATGCGTTCGCGGAGCTCACCGACATCCTACGCGCTCCGTCGCGGCTCTTCTGGGCCCTGGGCCCTCGCTCTTCTGGGCCCTCGCTCTATCGATACCCTGCCGCCTGCAATAAGAACAACCGCGCGTACTGACCGTCGGCTGCCATCAGGCTCTGGTGGTCGCCGCGCTCGATTACCCGACCGCGGTCGATGACCAGGATCTGATCGGCCATCCGGACGGTGGAGAAGCGGTGCGAGATCAGGATCGCGATGCGGCCGGTGGTCATCTGGCGGAAATGCTCGAAGATGCTCGCCTCGGCGGCGGCGTCCATCGCGGCGGTGGGCTCGTCGAGGACCAGGATGTCGGCGTCCTGGCGCATAAAGGCGCGGGCCAGTGCGATCTTCTGCCACTGGCCGCCGGACAGTTCGCGGCCGTTGGCGAACCATTTGCCGAGCTGGGTCTGGTAGCCCTCCGGCAAGGCATCGATGAAAGGCGCGGCCAGGCCACGTTCGGCCGCCACGCGCCAGCGGTCGGCGTCTTCGAAGGCGGTCACGTCGCCGGCGCCGATGTTTTCGCCGACACTGAGCTGATAGCGAGCATAGTCCTGGAAGATCACGCCGATGCGCCGGCGCAGCGTGCTGGCATCCCACTCGGCCAGGTCCAGGCCATCGAGCAGGATGCGGCCGGCGCTGGGCCGGTACAGACGAGTCAGCAGCTTGATCAGGGTGGTCTTGCCGGAGCCGTTCTCGCCCACCAGGGCCAATGATTGACCCGGCTGCAGGTGCAGGTCGATGGCATGCAGCGCGTCAACCTCGGTGTCCGGATAGCGAAAGCTGACCTGCTCGAAGCGGATACCGTCGCCGGCCAGTGGGCCACTGGTCGAGCCACCGGTCCGGTCCTGATCGGCGCTGGGCGTATCCAGGTATTCATACAGCGTCGAAAGGTAAAGATTGTCCTCGTACATGCCGCCGATCGCCGCCAGACTTGCCGATACAGCCGCCTGGCCTTGCCGGAACAGCATCAGGTACATAGTCATCTGGCCCAGCGTGATCCGGCCCTGCACCGTGCTCCAGGCGATCCAGGCATAGGCGCCGTAAAGGGTGGCGGTGGCCAGAAGGCCGAGCAGGAAGCCCCAGCCGTCGCGGCGCAGTGCGAGCGCGCGGTCTTCCCGGAACAATCGCCCATAGATCTCGCGGTAACGATCGAGCAGCAGTGGCCCCAGGCCGTAGAGTTTGACTTCCTTGGCGTGGTCTTCGCGCGCCAGCACCGTCTCCAGATACATCTGCTTGCGCGTGTCCGGCGATCGCCAGCGGAACAGCCGGAAGGCATCGCCGGAAAACTTGGCCTCGACCACAAAGGCAGGCAGTCCGGCGAGGACCAAAACCAGTACGGCCAGCGGTGAGAACTGCACCAGCAGGCCGCCGAAGCTCAGCAGCGCAATCGCGTTCTGACCCAGGCCGAAGCTGCGCATGACCAGCGACAACGGCCGGGTAGAGGCCTCGCGGCGGGCGCGGGTGAGCTTGTCGTAGAACTCCGAGTCCTCGAACTGGGCCAGATCGAGGGTCAGCGCCTTCTGCAGGATCAGGTCGTTGATGCGATGGCCGAGTTGCGCCCGCAGCAGCGACTGGCACAATCCCAATCCCCGCTGCGCGCCGGCCATCGCGGCCACCAGGATGCCCTCGAACACGACCCAGCCGAGCACCGGCCGGAAGTCCCGC
>JBGTIE010000420.1:0-4995 GCA_041745855.1 Lysobacterales bacterium
CTTCGGCCACGCACTGCTGGGCATGCACAGCCTGCGCCGCGGTCTGGCCAAACTGAGCGCCGACCCGGCGAGACTGGCGGCCGATCTGGAGCAGAACTGGGAAGTGCTGGGCGAGGCGATCCAGACCGTGATGCGCCGCCATGGCCTGCCCGAACCTTACGAGCGGCTGAAGGCATTGACCCGCGGCCAGCGCATAGATGCGGTGCGAATGCGCGAGTTCATCGACACGCTGGAGCTGCCGCAGGATGTGCGCGGACGGCTGCGCGCGCTGACCCCGGCCGACTACACCGGTCTGGCAGCTGCCCTCGCCCGCCGGATTTGAGAATGGAACTGGCGCTGGAGATCGATGGCCGTCAGTTGTCCCCACTTGGCATGCCGCCCAAGCAGTTCCTGCGCGACTATTGGCAGCGCCGGCCGCTGCTTGTCCGGCAAGCCTTCGCCGGCTTCCAGTCGCCAATCAGCGGCGATGATCTGGCCGCGCTGTCGCTGCGCGACGATGCCCTCAGCCGGCTGGTCTTGCACGATCGCAAACGCCACCACTGGGTACTGGAAAACGGCCCCTTCGAGGACGATCGCTATGACCACGTGCCGGAGCGCGACTGGAGCCTGCTGGTGCAGGATCTGGACAAGTGGGATCTGGAGGTCGGCGCGCTGCTGGCCCATTTCGATTTCCTGCCGCGCTGGCGCATCGACGACATCATGGTCAGCTTCGCCGCGCCTGGCGGTTCAGTCGGCGCCCATGTCGACCAGTACGATGTGTTCCTGCTGCAGGGCGCCGGTCAACGCCGCTGGGCCATCGACGCCCGCCGAGAGCCGGACCTGAGCCTGGATCCCAAAGCGCCGCTGAAGCTGTTGCAACACTTCCAGCCCAGCCATGAGTGGGTGCTGGAGCCGGGGGACATGCTCTACTTGCCGCCGGGCGTGCCGCACTTCGGCGTCGCCGTCGATCCTTGTTTGACCTTCTCGATCGGCATGCGCGCGCCCAGCCTGAAGGAACTGCTGCTGGCCTGGGTGAATGAGGCGGCCGACACGCTGGACGAATCGCAACGCCACACCGATCCCGGTCTGCAGCCCCCGAGTGATCCGACCGAGTTGGCATCGGAGGCAATTGCGGCGCTCGATGCAAGCCTGCGCCGCAGTCTGGATGATGTTGCCGCCGCGCCGTTGCCAATCGATCACTTCATGGGCCGCTTCCTGAGCAACTACCGCAGCCCCCGCCAGCCGCAGCCGCGGACCCGCAAGCTCGGCCCGACCGCGATAGCAACCCGTCTGCAGCGCGGCGCCACGCTTCAACCCGACCGCTGGCTGCGTTGGCTACACACCGGCAAGCAAGCCTGCGTTTTGCATGTGGCCGGGATCAGCGTCAACCTGCCCAAAGCGCTGGCGCAGCGGCTGTGTCGCTTCGAGCCGGTCGATTGGCAAGATTGGCACGCGCTGGACGAGGCCACGCGCAGCGCGCTGGCCACGCTGGTGAATGACGGCGCGCTGGGAGTGGCGCGTTAAGGAACCCCGAGTTGTACTCGGGCGGACTGGGAACCCCGAGTTGTACTCGGGCGAACTGGGAACCCCGAGTTGTACTCGGGCGAACTGGCTCGGTGGCCGCCCAAGGAACCCCGAGTTGTACTCGGGCAGCAAGGCCTCGTCGCTGCACAAGGAACCCCGAGTTGTACTCGGGCGGACTGGCCAGGTGACCCTGGTAGTCGGTCGACACAACCAGAGTTGATCGCGAGCCGAAGGACGCGTCGCTGCGCGACGTCCCGAGTGCAACTCGGGGTTCCGTTCCTGCCTCGGCGCTTCATCAGCCTCGGCGCTTCACCTGGCTTCGTTGCCCGAGTGCAACTCGGGGTTCCGTTTGTTGCTCGGGGTCCCGTTTGTTGCCTCGGGGTTCCGTTCCTGCCCGCCGAGCTGGGACAATGTGCACTCGTCGCAGCGCAGGCAAGCACGATGATCGATAACCGCTACTTCGTCGAACCGGCCAACTGGATGCACGATGCGGAATCGCTGCGCCAGCTGCGCGAGACGGTGTTCATCGTCGAGCAGAAGGTCAGCCGCGAGGAGGAGTGGGACGGGCTGGATCCGGATTGCCTGCATGTAATCGCGCGCGAAACTGAAGAGCGGCGGCCGATCGGTACCGGCCGCCTGACCCTCAACGGCAAGATCGGCCGGATGGCGGTACTGGCGCAGTGGCGCGATCAGGGCGTGGGTTCGGCGATGCTGCGAGCACTGATCGATCTGGCGCGCGAGCGCAAGATGACCCGCGTGTATCTGCATGCCCAGCTCAGCGCGCTGGAGTTCTACGCCAAGCATGATTTCGTCGCCACCGGAGAGATCTTCAGCGAGGCCGACATCGAGCATCGCCGCATGCAGCTCGACCTGCCCTACCCAGAGCCGATTGCCCGTGGCGGCGAAGTCGAGGCGGCGGACGAGCGCATCAGCCGCCTGCTGACCTGTGACAGTCTGGTCGGGGTGCGCGAGGTGACGCTGGCGGTACTTGAGCGCGCTCGCCACGAGATCATGCTCTACAGCCGCGATCTCGAAGCGCCGGTGTATGAGCACGAACCGATCGTCGAACAGTTCCGCCGGATCGCCCTGTCCGGTCGGCACGCGCGGTTGCGCATCCTGATCCAGGACACCGCGCGCGCCAGTGCCGACGGCCACCGGCTGGTCAGCCTGGCCCACCGGTTGTCCAGCATCATCAGCATCCGCCAGCCCACCGACGACGACTTGCAATACCCATCAGTCTTCATCCTCAACGACCGCGGTAGTTATCTGTTCCGCAACGCCGGCGAGCGCTTCGAAGGCGAAGGCGATCTGTACCACCCGCCGCGACAGGGCGAACTGCAACGCTATTTCGATGCAGTTTGGGAACGGAGCGTTGAGCCGGTGGCGTTGAGGCGGTTGAGTATCTAGCGGTAATCCCTAGCCCTGTTCGTAAACGCGTGAAAAACCCTTGATCTTTACTTGGCTCTTGATCAGCCCGCTCTGCTCTCCTTTGTGTCCTTTGTGTCCTTTGTGTTGAATGCTCTTTCGCTCTTGCACCTTGCGAACATCGACCGGGACTCGCGCCCCAGTGCAGCCACGCGCCACGATCACAGTCTGCGGTGGGTTAGGCTAGTGCTTCGCCAATACCTGGAATAGCGAAACCAATGACGCCGACCCGCCGATCCCTGCTCTCGATGCTCGCTCTGGCGCCCACCCTTGGGCTGGCGGGCACAGCGAACAGCGATTCGCAAGCGGGAGGCCGGATGATCGTGCTGGTGCGGCATGCCGAGAAGGCCGACGCTGATTCTGACGATCCTGGTCTGAGCGCGATCGGCCAGACCCGGGTCAGAGCCCTGGCCGAACTGCTCGCCCCGCTGCCGCTGGCAACGGTGCTCGTCACCGCGCTGCGGCGGACCCGCTTGACCGCAGAGCCAGCGGCGCGGGTTCACGACCTTGCCCCGATCGTCGTGCCCTTCGGCGAAAACCTGAAAGAGCACGCCCAGGCGACGGCCCGCCAACTGCTCGCGGGACCGGCCGGGACGGTCAGTCTGGCGGTCGGCCACAGCAATACGCTGCCGCTGGTGATCGCCGAACTGGGAGGCCCTGTTATCGAGATCAGCGAGGATCGCTATGTCGACCTGTTCCTGCTGCTGCCGCAAGCTGGCCGTCAGCCGCCGTGGTTTCTGCGCGCCAGCTACGGTTGTGCCAGCGGATGAATCGCGCCGAGCCAGAGCCCGACGCACATTTGGTCGATCCGGCCCAGACACCATTTCACGGGCTGGATCCGCAGCGCGTGCTCGAAGCGGTCGAGCACTTTGGCCTGGTCTGCAGTGGTCGGCTGTTTCCGCTCAACAGCTTCGAGAACCGCGTCTACCAGATCGAACTGGAGGCCGGTGAGCCGATTATTGCCAAGTTCTATCGGCCCGGCCGCTGGACCGATGAAGCGATCAACGAAGAGCACGCCTTCCTGGCCGAATTGAAGGAGGCCGAACTGGAAGTGGTCGCACCGACGGCGATCGGCGGTCAGACCCTGCTCGTTCACGGCGGCCATCGCTTCAGCCTGTGGCCACGGGTCGGCGGGCGGGCGCCGGACCTGGAGCGGTTGGAGCTGATCGAGCAACTCGGTCGCAGCCTCGCCCGTCTGCACCAGGTCGGCGCCTGCGAGCGCTTCTCCCATCGGCAGAAGCTGACCCCGGCCTGCGCCGGCACGGATCTGCAGGTGTTGCTGGCCAGCGCATGGCTACCCAATTACCTGCGCGATAACCTTGCCGGCCTGGGCGAGGCCCTGCGACCGCTGCTGGACAACGTCTGGGAGGCTTTGCAGCCGCGCTCCTTCCGGATTCATGGCGATCTGCACGCCGGCAATCTGCTGGTGCGCGAGCCGCAGCTGTGGCTGGTGGATTTCGACGATTGCCTATCCGGCCCGGCGATCCAGGACTTCTGGATGCTGCTCGACACCGACCTTGACCTGCGCCGCCGCCAGCTCGACGCCCTGCTCGAGGGCTACAGCCTGTTCCGTGACTTCGACGACAGCGAGGTCAATCTGATCGAGACCCTGCGCACCTTGCGCATCCTCCGCCACAGCGCCTGGATCGCCCAACGCTGGGCCGACCCCGCCTTCCCCCGCGCCTTCCCCTGGTTCGCCACCCCGCGCCATTGGGAGGAATTGGTGGGGCATTTGCAGGAGCAGTTGAGTGTGTTGCAGGAAGGACAGGGCTGAGGGCTTTTTTGAGACCAGGGCTGAGGGCTGAGGGGTCAGAAGAGCAAGGGCAAGGGCCCGCGGCACTTCGCGGCGCAGCCGCGTTTCGGCGCGGTTCCTCGTCAAGCCCCAATCGCAAGCCCGAAGCAGAAGATCGCTGCGAAACAGCCAGCCTGACGGGTGCGAGTCAAACTGATGTGGTGGGGCTCTTGCCCTTGCTCTTGCATTTGCTCTTGCTCCCGTAGGAGCCAGCCTGCTGGCGAAGCTCTTGCTTTTGCGCGGTTGTTTTTTCGCTTTTGCTCTTCGACCGCTCT
>JBGTIE010000421.1:0-1876 GCA_041745855.1 Lysobacterales bacterium
GTGGCGCGCAGGCGAAAGGTCTCCAGCACTCGCCCGACCTCCGCCTGCAGGGCCTGCATCCGCGTGCGCGCGGCGTTGTCGGTCACACCGGCCAGGCGTGTCCGGATCAACCGCTGCGCCAGCTCCAGCTGCCGGGTAACCTCGGCAATCGTGTTGGCGCGGATGCGACTGAGGTCAGCCATCGCCGGGTTCGTCGCCCGACGCCTTCGTGTCGTCATCACCGGCCGCAGACTCTGCCGGCGCCGAGGGTTGGAACATCTCCGCCAGCGCCGCCTCCAGCTCATCGTCCACGTCGATGCTCACGCCGAGCTGCTCGGCCAGGGCTGCAACGATGCGCAAGGCTGTTGCGCGGGTCAGCAGGTTCTCGGCCAGCAGTTGAGCGATCGAGGACGTGGCCTGCTGCAGCGCGGCGGCGTATTTGGTCGTGTCTTTCGCGGTCAGCTCAGGCCACTCGACCACCAGGCTGGCCAGCAACTCGGCTTCTTTTTCGCTCAGCTCGCGATCGAGCGCGCCCCAGTGCGATCGCACCACGTACTGACCCACCTGCTCGATCATGTAGCCCAGCTGCGCGCGCCGCATCTCCAGCATCCGCTCGGTCGGCTCGGTCATCGAGCTGCCGGTGGACTTGTTCACGTCCTCGGCACCGCCGTACCAATGCTCTGGCACTGTCGCGCCGCCGAGCATGTGATTGCGGATCAAGCGCGCGGCCGCGGCGGCGTCGTAGGCATTCAGCGCCGGCGCTTCGGCCTTCCAGGTTTCGTTCTCGTTGTGCACCCGCACGCTGTTGGGGCGCGGTGCGCTGATCTTCTTCGCTCGCGCGTCCACTTCATCCTGGCTGGAACCGGTCAGGGTCACATCCCAGATGAACGCGCGCACGTTGGCGGCGCGATCGATCTCGCCAAACATGAACTGGTCATAGGCATCGAGCCAGTCCATCTGCGCCAGCAAATCGGACACACCGCGGCTGGACGAGCACAGTTCGTTGACCCGGAAGAAGAAGCAATCCCCATCACCGAAGCTCTGGCGGATCTCCTGGGTGCGCTGGGCGAAAGCCGCCTCGGGCACGTTGACGATGATGCGATAGCGCTTGCATTTACCGCGCAGGTTCTTCTTCGTGACGATGCCGATCGGCTGCTCGGCATTGTCCGGGTCCATCACCACCGTGTTGATGCAGGCTGGATCCAGATAGCCCAGCCGCACAAAGCCCGTGTTCTCGTTGCGGAACACCGGCCAGCACTGTTCACCGAAGATGCCCAGTTCCCGTGCGCGTTTGGGCAGCTTTGTGTCCCACGCGTTCAAGCCGTCCTTCCAATGGCGATCAAGCGCGGCCTGGCCGGATTCATCGTCGATCCGCCAGCGCACACCCTTGGCCAGCAGGTACGCCAGCGGCAACTCGATCAGGCGGTTCGCAAGCAGGTTGGTGCGCCACAGGTACTCGCCCAGTCGCTGCATGCGGTCGTGAGTCATCGGCTCCAGATCGCGCTTGCCATCACCAGTCAGCCGGCGCCAGCCCTCGTCTTCATCGTCGATGGTGGTGCCGGCCGCCTCTCGCAGCGGCACGGTGCCCCGGAACCAGTTACCCAGATCATTCAGCCAACCCACGGCGATCCTCCTGCTTCAAATGGCCTCAGCACGCGCTGCTGACTTATCCTGACTTTCCCCAGCAACAATCGCGGCCCGTTCATGCGGCCTCGCCCTCTTCGTCCGGCACCGGGGCGCTGCGTCGATTGGCAAACATCAGGCTGCGTCGGCGCCCGCGCATCCCTTCCGGCAGCTGATCCTCGGGCTTGGGTTCGACGGTGGCGCCGGCCGGTGGGCCGGTTCCCTCGGCTGCGTGCAGGCTCAGCATGTGGGCCCAGAACTCGTCCGCGTGGCC
>JBGTIE010000422.1:0-3002 GCA_041745855.1 Lysobacterales bacterium
GCCGCCTGGCGCTTGTCGCGAGGCTTCAATTCGTTGGCGCGCGCAATGGCAAGCGCCGTGCGAGCGGCCTGAGCGGCCTGCCCCGTTCGCGCTCTCCTGGCTTCCCTGTCCGCTTCCAGTTCCGCCACCCTCGCGCGCAACTCCGCCGTTTCACGTTCACTGGCGCGGAGCCGCTCTCGCAGCTCCTTTTCCGTGCTTTGGGCGGTCGCGAGCAGGCCACGCGCAGCCTCTGCGGCCTGCGTCGAGCCGAGCAACGCATCGCCAAGTTGCGCCATCGCGGCACGGAGCCGCTGTACTTCCACCTCGAACTTGCTGCCATCGGCCTGCAGGCGCGCCAATTGTTGCGACACCTCATCCAGTTGTGTCTGGATCACTTGTGCCCGCAGCCGCTCCGCCTCCAGCTCCTGCGATGCCACTTCCTTGGCCCGCACCGCAGCCTCCAGAGCGCCTTGACTATCCTTGAGCCGGCTCTGGTATTCCGCCTCCGAGGTGCTGAGCAACTTCTCGGCGCTCTGCTTCGACTGCTGCGCCTCCGCGAACTCGAATTGGGAGATTTGCAGTTTCTCCGTCAGGTCCACAACGGCTGCTTCCGAAACCAGGAACCGCTTCGTTGCAGTTGCGTCGGCACCTTCTTGTTTGCGCTGACCTGCCAGGGCATTTGGTGCTCTGATACTTCCAATCCAGGCAGTCAGCGCTTTCGGCGCCCAGTCCGTTCCGAGATAGAACACTGCGCTGCAACCAACGGCGACGCCGACGAATATGGCCAGACCGATTGCCGCGCGGCGGCCAATGGCAGGGTCGCGGCGCGGCGGCACGGAAGTGCGATCCCGACCTTCCAGGGTCGCTCCGGCCAGTGGACTACCGAAGCTCCAAAGATGGCCCTCCGGATCGCGGCACACGTAGAAGCGTCCGCCGTTGCCGTCGTCGCGAGGCTCGACCTCGACTCGTGCGCCGGCGATCAGCGCTTGGTCGAAATGCCGGTCCACGTCGTTGACCGCCAGATAGCAGGTTTGGGTCGATCGATTGCCGACATCTGCCGGCTGGACCATCAGCTCGTCGAAGGCCGAGCTGCCGTGCGGACCGACGAGCACGAAATTCTCGCCGAAGCGCAAAACGACATAGTCGGTGCCGCCGTCTGGCAGCTCCGCTACGTGGTGGATGGAGAACCCGTACGCCGCGCACAACCAATCTGCTGCCGCCAACGGATCTGCATAGCGTACTACCGGGAGAATCGAGCCATCCGACATGAGCCTGCTCCAGACGTAGTACAATCGAGCGCGACATCGCCGCCGTGCGGGCCGATCAGCGCCGCGGTCGCAGCGCACACCACCCCGATCCGCACCAATTCATCGCCGCCACCCGACCGAAACAAGCGGAGATTCCAAATCAATAAAATCTCCTAAAATCTTCAAAAGGTTAATTAATCCAATCTTATCATCCAGCCTCATCTATACGCAAGAGTGAGTATGGCCGGAAGAGCGGTCTGATCCTCACTCAGGGTAAACAGATCGGATCAGGCCCTTCTGTTCTTGGCCAGGTCGAACGAACCCAGCGTGTCATTAACGAGCGCGATCCGGCCGGTCGTCGAGAGCTTTCGCTCTTCGATATGGCGATTGATACCATAATCTCAGTTTGTGAGCTGCTGGCGGCGGCACTGGAGGACCGGTTGGAAGCAGCGGGGTTGAAGGGAGAAAACCTCCTGTTCTCCCAGCGAGGTCTACTGCCGCATCCGTTGGCACCTCGCAGTCTCACCCGCATGATCAAAGATTCGGCTGCACCTTCGAGGCGTTCTCGCACAACCAAGACCCAAACCGAAGCTGGCTGCCTTGGCGGCAAACCGGTAGTCTATGCAGCTCGCGCCAGAACGCGGCGCTGCGGCCTTGGCCGGCCCTGCAGCGACCCCGGTCGTGTCCGGAGGATCACATGACGACGGCGAACGAAGGCGAGGAGCTTACGCGCATAGGCCCGGGCACCCCCATGGGCGAGTTGATGCGGTGCTATTGGATCCCCGCGGCCATGTCCTCCGAGCTCGAGCCCGATGGTGCGCCCATTCGCCTGATGCTGCTCGGCGAGAAGCTGATTGCGTTCCGCGATAGCCGCGGCCGGGTCGGCGTGATGGACCATCGCTGCCCGCATCGCTGCGCGTCCCTTTTTCTCGGCCGCAACGAGGAGGGCGGTATCCGCTGCGTCTATCACGGCTGGAAGTTCGACGTCGCCGGCAACTGCATGGATATGCCAAGCCTGCCACCGCCGGGGTTCATGCAAAAGGTAAAGGCGAAAGCCTACAAGGTGGTGGAGCGCGCGGGCGTCGTGTGGGTGTACATGGGCTCGCGTACCGAGGCACCGCCAATGCCGGCATTCGAAATCCTGGAAATGCCGGAGGACGAGATCAGGGTCAGCTTCGTCCAGCGCGACTGCAACTACCTGCAGGCGCTGGAGGGCGAGATCGACACCTCGCATTTTGGCTTCCTGCACGCCGGCCACGTCAACCCGGACGATCTGCCGGAGGACGAGCCCGTGCGGAACACCGTCATCAACCGTGCGCCGGAGTATCACATGGCCGAGGTGCCCTGGGGCACGCAGTACGCCGGCTATCGTGAAGCTGGACCCGGTCAGACCTATTATCGCGTCGGCAATTTCCTGTTTCCGTTCTGGACGCAGGCGCCCAACGGTGAGTTCGGCACGCACATGCATGCGCGTGCGTGGGTGCCACTCGACGATGAGCACACCATGTTCGTCTTCATCTGGTGGAAGCGGGCGGTGTCGGCGATGTCGCTGCCGCAGCCGGCCTTCAAGGACGGTACACCTGTTGGCGGCACCGGACGCGGCAACAGGCTGCTGCCGAATTCAACGGACTGGCTGGGCCGCTGGCGGATGGCGGCAAACTCTGGCAACGACTGGGGAATCGATCGGGCGGCTCAGCAGAGCAACGCAATTTATACAGGCATCGACGGCATTCACCTGCAGGATCAGGCCATCACCGAAAGCATGGGGCCGATCGT
>JBGTIE010000423.1:0-13617 GCA_041745855.1 Lysobacterales bacterium
CATCACGCCGTGGCGCGGTCTGCTCCCGTTTGTCAGCTCAACGTAGAGCAAACTACGCCTTCACTGCCAAACGGTCCGCGGACCGCACCACGACGCGCCCTTGGCGGCCTCGCTACACACGTTCATGAAACATCCGGGCTAGTTTGAGCAGCGCTGAGGGCTGAGGGCTGAGGGGTGAGGAAGAGCAGGGCGCAGGGCTCAGGGCCCAGGGCCCAGGGAAGAGCCGGGGCTTGCCGCCGTAGGATGTCGGTGAGCTCCGCGAACCGCATCACATGCGAGGGCCCAGGGGCTCAGAAGAGCTGGGCCTCGCGACGTAGTAGGATGACTCGATGTTGCCTGCTTTTCCTGATCCCTCAGCCCTCAGCCCTCAGCCCTCAGCCCTCAGCCCTGTGTGACGTGAGAGCGATGGATCACGAGTAGCGCTGTTCGATCGCGATCCCGCTCTTGCCAACCTCTCAGTCCACCAGGCGACCGCGGATCGGATAGTCGTTTTCGCGGATGTACTTCAGCCCCTTTGCGAGGCCGGCGAGATCGGGTCGGGAAAATGGCGCGTTCGAGATGTCCACGACGTGGAGCAGCCCGTCGGCATTGATTACAAAAACGCCCGGTTCGGCGAACGGACGGTCGGTCTCCTTTTCCGAGCGCGGCTTGGAGACGTAAAGACCAAGATCCCGCATCTGCTCGACGGACAAGTCATAGCCAACCGGGTACGAAACGCCAATCTCTTCGGTGAAACTGCGAGCACGATCTTCTGGATCACTCGATATGGCGATGATGCCGACCCCGGCCTTGGCGAATTCGGGAGCTACCCGCTCGAGTTCTGCGAGGTAGGTCTTGCAGATAGGGCAATGCTTGCCGCGATAGACCACCACCATCTGCCAGTCGTGATCGTCCACTGGAGTGCCCAGGCGCAACACACCGCCTGCAAGCTGCGGAACGGTGATTTCGGGAAGGCGTTCGCCGGACTTCAGTTTGTCGTTCATTGGTCGTTCCGTCTCGTCATCGATAGGGTCTCGCGGCGTACCTGGTCGCATTGGCGCTGTAGCTGCTCATTTTCGAGACTACGGCCGGCCGGCGCACACGGTCCGTGCGCTGGCAAACCGATGCGGCGCGTACGCTTACGCTGACGCGACAGGCGCTCATACAAACTACATGTGCCCGAACCCATCCGCCGACGGATTGTCCAAACCCAACATGAGCACTGTAACCATGCAGCAAGAAATCGACACTGCGTTTCGTTTCACGCCGGGACGCGTCGCCAGGGCTGCGCATCACAGGACGCTGTGCGCCATCTTGGCGACAGTGGCGCTGCTGTTGCCGCTCACCGGCTGCGGGCAATCGTCGCAGCCCGCTCCCACTGAGGTAGACCTTCAGACCAACGCCGCGGTAGCAACCTTCGCCGGCGGCTGTTTCTGGTGCATGGAGCCGCCCTATGACAAGCTGCCGGGCGTGCTGTCGACGACTTCCGGTTATATTGGGGGCCAGGTCGCCAACCCCACCTACGAGCAGGTCATCACCGGCCGCACCGGTCATACCGAAGCCGTGCAAGTGCGCTATGACCCGAGCAAAGTCGATTACGCCACCCTGCTGGATGTGTACTGGCGCAACATCGACCCACTGACCGCGAATCGCCAGTTCTGCGACGCCGGCAGCCAGTACCGCAGCGGCATCTACTACCACGACGCCGATCAGGAACAGCTGGCCCGCGCTTCCTTCGCCAAGGTCGAGGCCCGCTTCGAGCAGCCCGTGGTCACCGAAATCGCGCCCGCTACCACCTTCTGGCCGGCCGAGGAATACCATCAGGACTACTACCAGAAGAACCCGGCGCGCTACCGCTACTACCGCTGGAGTTGCGGCAGGGATGCGCGGCTGGAGGAGCTGTGGGGGGAAGCGGGGACGCAACCTTAGGAGTTCTTCCCCGCTTCCATGCCCGTTGCTCGTGCCACGTCGCTCACGGCGAGTTGCAGCAAGTCTGGATCGTTGGCCTCAAGCACCGCAGTCATGTACTCGGCGATAGCCTCATCGTCGTCGAGGTATCGCGCCGCATCGAAGGCCACGAGTTTGAGTGGTGTCTCGGTCATGGGTAGTCTCCAAGCCTGGCTAGCAGTTCTTCCATCTCCAAGCGTCGAGCATCATCGGGGTCTGCCTTGCTCGCCACTGCGGCGATCTGCCGAACATACTCCGCCGGGAATCGATGCATGCGCGCCCCCGCCAGGACGATTGCCTTGTACCAATGGTAAGGCTCCGGACTGGCAAGCAGATGCGATGGACTGGCAAGGTAGACGAACACGGGGAGCGGCCGACCGTCCAGGGTGATCGTCATGTGCTCCTTGTAGTAGCCAGCACCAAGTCCCTCGGCAAGGTCCAGATGATGCACCTCATCTTCGGGAAGCTCATAGATGGCTGCGTGCGCGACATCGGCCGGGTTACCGGTCAAATCCAGGTTGCACTTGGATGAGCCATCGCTGCCTCGCTTGCGAAATGCGAGGCGACAGCCCTCCAGTTGCACCGTCCCGACCAGTCGGCAATTCGGAACGCGCAACGCGAGTCTCAGCGGATGGAGGTTGGAGCCGTACGCCAGGTAGTGCAAGAAAAGCTGTCTCCCGAGGACTGTCGCCTGAACAAGTTCCTGTCGCGAAGCTCGGCGTGAATGCATCGCAAGGCAGCTGCCCGCACGCGTCGGCTTGGCCCCTGGTCCGCTGATTCGGTGCCTTGTACGCCTTGCTGTACAAGCCGGATGGATCGAAGCAGCTGACTCGACACTTGCCCGCCGCAAGCTTGTCGCAAGCGTCAGCATGACGCTTCGCCAGGTCTTGGCCTTCTTTGCAGACGTTATCCAAATGCCGTTGCTTTACCGCCCTGAAAGGGCAGTCCAAGTTAGCCTGGGGCAACGCCCCAGGAAAGCGGACCACTGAATTATAGCCCTGTAGGGGCGAACCATGGTCGGATGCTGAAACGTCGGGGGTGGTTCAAGGCACGCTGTCAACGCAGACGTGCCGGTTTGCCGCACGCGCGGATATTGGCCGCCCCTTCAGGGCTCGGGATCTCTGTACGAAGGCTACCTGGGGCGTTGCCCCAGGCTAACTTGTGCTGCCCCGTTGGGGCGAAGAACAACGACTTTGACTTGAAGCCACTCTCCACGGCGCACTCGGCTACGCGTCGATCTGCATCAATCCCCAGGGTCAGCTCGCGAGTCGTGCGGCCGAAGCTGCAAGCACGCCCGACTGGTAAATCCAAGTTGCCGCGACCACGTTGACGACGACAGTAGCCCAGAACGCAAGCTGAAACGACGGCTTCGAGGTCTTGTGGCGGAACTGTTGCTGGGCGATCAGCGCTCCCGGCCATCCACCGAGGAGATCCACCAGATGCAGGCTCGCTTCGGGCGTGCGTCGCGCATCGCTCTGCGCGGCGTTCTTGTCGAACCTGTACATGAGGTATGACAGCGCGCTCAAGGCAAGGTACGCGACAACCAAAAAAGCTGGGACCAGACCAAAAGCAGCCGCGACAACGCCACTCATCAGGGCGCAGATGCCCAGAGCCGCTCTTGGAACTCGAGTCACCCTGGAATCTCATTGTTCGCTTCAAAAACTTGATGCGCAAGTTGAGACGCCGGCTTGAATGAATAGTCGGACGTAGTCAAAGCTATGGAGTCCCCCGATTGCATTGCAAACGTTGTCTGACCATTTGTCGCAGTGCTTGCGTCCAGTACGAGGGACGCAACGTGCCCACAACAAGAGGCGACCTAGGCCGGGAACCGTCGCGTCTCGCCGGTTCTCCGCTGGTCTTGCCCCTTGGATCGTCGCTACGGCCAGAAGTCAGCGTCAGGGCGTGACGGATATCGAGTATGCGCTGTCCGCGCACCGATGATAGACACCATCGGTATCGTCGCGTTCCAGTCTGGTTCCGGCCTCGGACAAGGTGAACTTCATCGTTTGCCGCCACGCAGAACCGTCTTCGCCGTGGAAGTTCGCTGAAATGCTTACTTGATCATCGCCTTGAACCTCAACCGATTCGACGGGGCCGCCGCTCGCGTAGAGCATGATCGAGCTCGGTGTGATAGTCAGAGTCGACTCGCTGGCGCCCTTCCCGCATACAGTGGTGTCAAGCGCCCACTCGCCAATGAACTGTTCGGGAACGTCTTTCGAAACCACCGTGGCGAACAGGATCGGTGCCCAGGAATCCAGCGCTTTGGCCTGAATCTGCAATGGCGTTACAAGAAGCAGCATTAGTCCGAGTGATATTTGCACGAGGGCCTCCTGACGTGGTTGTCGACGCACTGACTTCGAAGTCAACGCCCTGGTTCGTAACCGTTGCGGTCCATCATGAGACCACGAAACAGAGGCCGTCACGTATGTTTCCCCTCGTGTGTCGACGCGGCCGCCGGAGCGAACTGGACCAGAGCGAAGATCTCGGCACCACGCGCGCCGGGTCCGCGCTACTGCGACCTCCAATTTCGCGGCTCTCGTAGGCCGGTTCCTCGCGCCCGCCAAGCAACGGTTTTCACCCCGCAACAGCCAGCGCGAGGCGGCCGGCGCTTTTGGGTCGTTGGCCGCGCCCAGTCCATGCAAGCGACCGCTGGGCTTTGTTGGCTAGCGAACATACCCAAGCCATCACCTTGGGCAAAGTGGACGACCCATCGGACGCGAGACCGGCATGAGCATCAGCGGAAAGGTCGCACTGATCACGGGCGCGGGGCAGGGAATCGGGCGCGGCATCGCGCTGCGTCTGGCCAGCGACGGCGCGGATATTGCGATCGTCGATATCAACGACGAGACCATGCATGAGGTCGCGGAAGAAGTGCGCGCGCTCGGTCGCAGGGCGACGAGCTTCAAGGCCAACGTGACCAAGCGCGACGAGGTTTACGCCGCCATAGACCACACCGAAAAGGAACTCGGCGGCTTCGACATCATGGTCAACAACGCAGGTGTCGCCAGTATCCAGTCCATCGCCGAGGTTACGCTGGAAGAGGTCGAAAAGACTTTCAAGGTGAACGTCGATGGTGTCCTGTGGGGCATTCAGGCCGCTGCCGCGAAGTTCAAGCAACGCGGACACAAGGGCAAGATCATCAACGCGTCCTCCATTGCCGGCCACGAAGGCTTTCCCTTGCTGGGCGTGTACTCGGCGACCAAGTTTGCCGTGCGTGCACTGACGCAGGCGGCGGCCAAGGAGTTTGCGAGCGACGGCATCACCGTCAATGCCTACTGCCCCGGCGTGGTCGGCACCGACATGTGGGTCGAGATCGACCGGCGCATGGCCGAGATCACGGATGCCAAGGTCGGCGAAAGCTACGACAAGTTCGTCGGCGGCATCGCACTGGGTCGCGCGCAGACGCCCGAAGACGTGGCGGCTTTCGTGTCCTATCTGGCGGGCCCCGATTCGGACTACATGACAGGCCAGGCGCCCATGATCGATGGCGGACTGGTCTATCGTTGAGAGCGCATGCCGCGTTCCTCAGAACGCGCATGCTCAGATCGGCAACCAGAATCCGGCAGGAGAAAACGAACATGATCAAGATCGCCGTCATCATCGGCAGCACGCGTCCAGGTCGCGTCGGCGAGTCCGTCGCGCGCTGGGTTTACGACCACGCCAAGAATCGTAGCGACGCCGAGTTCGAACTGGTGGACATCGCGACTTTCGACTTGCCGCTGCTCGACGAGCCGGTGCCCCCTTCACAGGGGAAGTACTCGAAGCCACACACCAAGGCATGGGCAAAGAAGATCGCTACCTTCGACGCTTATGTCTTCGTTACGCCCGAGTACAACCACGGCACCTCAGGCGCACTCAAGAACGCGCTTGATTTCCTTTACCGCGAATGGAATGACAAGGCGGCCGGCTTCGTCGGCTATGGCAGCGCAGGCGGAACGCGAGCGGTCGAGCAACTGCGGTTGGTGGCCAGCGAGTTGCAGATGGCCCATGTGCGCAACCAGGTGATGTTGTCGCTGTTCACCGATTTCGAGAACCTCACCGACTTCAAACCCCATCCCCGCAACGAAAAATCGGTTTCCGCAATGCTCGACCAGCTGGTTGCCTGGGGCGGCGCGTTGAAAGCGATGCGTGAGAGGAAAGCTGCGAGCTGACGGGTGCATTGAACCCCGCTCCCAGCAGTGGTTATTCGACGAACCACAATGGGCCATTTGGACGTGTCTCTGGCTCTCCCGGGCCGGTCCCTCGCGCCCGCCAGGCAACAATCTTTGCCCCGCCGCAGCCAGCGCGAGGTGGCCGGCGGCTTGGGGTCGTTCCATGCGGCCACATCGGCCCATTGACGAGCATGGCCTCCTTGTAGGCCGTTGTACCCGATCGGCGCGGTGCACGGACAAACGACGCGCAGCCACATCCGATCGGGTTCAGCGGCGCTCTTGCTTTTGCTTCGGAACGACCGAGGCGGTGCAATGCAGGTAGGGCCCGAGATCAACCTGGCGGCGCCGAGCGAACTGTCCTGCGCGGGACCCAAGTGTCCGGTCACGCCCCCGATTGTCGTTACCTGAAGCAGGTTCCCATCGAGCGCAGCGACGCCCGACGCGCGAACTGCCGCCCTCAGCGACACTACCCGCTCAGGTACATCATGAACGACCGCCAACGTGATCTCTTCCTGTGGCAATGGTCAACGCTGCGCCAGCGCGGTCTCGGCCACGTCACGCTGTTGGGCACCCTCGTTGGTGCCATCGGCGGTCTGGTGTTCGCCCTGGTAATGATGGACATGGCTGATGTACCTCACCGCCACGGCTTGTCGTCGCTGCTCACGGTGGTTGATGTGATCGAGCGCAGTTTCCGCTGGGTTGCGCTGTCGATACCACCCTTTGCCGTGATCGGCATGGCCACCGCCTACCGGAGCTTCTCCCGCAACGAACTGATGTACCAACTCCTGCTCAAGGGTGGTGCACGGGTTCCCGACCAGAAGCCCATCCTGCTCCCGGGTGACCGCTGGCCCTTGTACCTCGTCATCGCCACCGTGGTCGTACTGATCGGTCTGGTTGTGACGTTGTGGGTGGTGGTTGGGACCGGGTCCAATCCCTCGGGAACTTCTGCCCCGGACGCACCGCCCATTCCCGCTCCGCCTTCTGTAGCACCAGATTTCGATTTCCAGTCTCATGTAGACCGAATCGGATCAAGCGGCATCCGGGAACAAGGGCAGGAGGACGCATCGCGCGAAGACCCGAATTGACCACTTGGATTTCTGCGCCCTGCTTGGCCTGGCGGAGGTGGTCAGCCTACCGCGGCACCCTTGCATCCCCCCACATCCGGTGAGATCGTGCAAGCATGTCCCGCGCTGCTCTTGCCCATGCCCTGCTGATCGGCCTTGCCATTGCCGTATTGCTCAGCGCGTTGACGCTTGCGCAGATGGTCTGGTGGCCGCCCAGGCGGCTCGATGGCTACCCGGCTGCGGCCGGGCTGCTCTTCCTGTTGATGGGTCTCGCGCTGGGACTGCGCCACCGGCGTGCAGTTGCCTCTCGCGGACCGGACGCAATATCACATCCTCCAATAGAGTCCACGGATCTCCTGACGCCACGTGAAGCCGAAGTGCTGCTGCGCCTGGCCGAGGGCTGTTCCAACCGCGAGATTGCAAAGCGTCACTTCGTCTCCGAGAACACGGTCAAGACGCAGGTCCGGCAGGTCTGCGAGAAGATCGGCGCGAAGAGTCGGCTGCACGCGGTGGCGCGAGCCCGCGAATTGGGATGGCTGGCCGCCGAACAGACGACGAAGCCCGAACAAGCCCGAAATCGCCCCGCAGGACTGGATAATCATCCTTTCGGGTGATGGACTCGGATGATCTGCTGGTTAGCATGATTACCCATCTGTCCACGGGGAATACATCATGCTTAAAGCCGCACTTGTCTGGGGCGTGATCGCAGCCGCGATCATGATTGCAGCCATCATCGTACCGTTCTGGTTCCAGGATCTCGAAGCCATGCTGGCCGATCCGGAAATCATGAAGGCTGCCATGAGCCGGAACGAACGGATCGGCTATCTGACCATGTTTGTCGCCATGGGATTGGTGGCCGTTGCGCTGTGGCGTCACCGCGCGGCGCAGGACGGTTGCCTGAGCTTCCTTGATGGTCTCAAGCTTGGCACCCTCACGTCTCTGGTGGCGGCCCTGCTGTTTGGTCTGGCCACGGTTGTTCTATACCTTGCTCTCGGTCCCGAGCAGTCCGATGCCTTCATGCGTGTCTACATGGAACATGCGGCGGGCAGCGACCCAGCGGCACAGGCCCAGGCTCTGGCGACCTACGAATCGCAACGCGGCCTGTGGCTCAATCCGTGGTTCCAGGGCTTCGTGATGTTTGCCACGGTATTGCCGATCGGCGTGCTGGTGTCGCTGGTTGCAGCCTTGGTGCTCAGGAAGAACTGACGGCACGTGAGGCATTCGCGAAGCAAACCGCCGTTTCAGGATGCCGCCGTCGCCTTCAGAACGTACTCTATTTCAGATTGTGCTTGATCTTGCCGAATCACTGATCGTTGGGGATTGAACGAGCCTTGCAGCACCGACCCATAATCCTCCGCTTCGACTTCATGCACTGGGCTTGGCGCCCCCTGGCGTGCTTCAAAATCCCGGAACGCGTTCTGAATTACCAGCCGAATATCGTCATCGTTCCAGGGCTTGGTGATGAACTGGTAAATCACCCCTCGGTTGATGGCATCCGTTATCACGACCGCGTCAGAATAGCCGCTCAGCATGATGCGCACGGTATCGGGATACGCTTCCTTGACTTTGGCCAGGAACTCCGTCCCACACATTTCCGGCATGCGCTGATCCGAAAGTACTACCTGCACTTCATGCTGACCCAGAACCGCCAGCCCTTCGCGTGCATTCCGGGCAGTCAGAATTCGATAACCATCATCATGCAGAACCCGTGACAAGGCGCGAAGAACATTCTCTTCGTCGTCAACCAGCAACAGTGTGCGTAATGCCTGTTGTCGCGACAACTGCCCGCGGCCCGCAAACCGATTCCGACGCATCTCGAGCGTCTGCGCCGCTGATTCTGGATTGCGAGTCGAGAAGCGCTTCAGCGTGTCGACGATGGACGACCAGGCTTGATCCAGCAGTAGCTCGTGCTCGGCGCTGGTCACTCGTGTTCGCCCGCTTGCCAATTCGCGAGCCAGATCATCCAATGTGTGTTCTTCGATCGGCACCCCACGCTGATTTATAAACAGACAGCGTCGGGAATGCTTGGAATACCACGACAATCTGCGGCGCACGGTATCGCCATTTTGGTTGACCACAAAGTGGAACCAGGTTCCGAGTGGAAGAGTATAGACATGATCAAGCGCTGCTTGCTCTTCGGGCTTCAGAGGGAGTTCACGCGGCTTCTCGACGGCCACGACTTGCTCGACCGGCAAGCCAGCCATCCCTAGTCGCGCCCTGGCCCGGAGAACTAGCGCCAGTGCGGTTTGCGAGATCGGATTCTCGTCCTGACCAAATGAATCGGGGAAGAGCTTTCGCAGAATTGCCTTTACGTCATCATCGTGCATGCCGACCTGCCCCAAACCAGCCTCGACTTCCTTGATCAGGTCCAAGGTTGCTGGCGTGGTCGGGTCATGAGCGCGGTTGGTTGCAGCTGCTGACAGTTTATCGATCACCTCCAGCCGACGCAGGTAAGCTTCGCCGTTCTCGCCATCGCGCAGCAGACTTACCGTGAGCGCATCTGCCCACGCCTGCTCAAGCAGCATGCGCAAGAATTCGTTCGGCTTGTTCATTTCGATTCGCTCGCGAACTTCGGCGAACGATTGCTGGCGAGCGCGCTCGAGCTTTTCACGACCGCGGGCGGCATCGACGTATCGGGATTCGACGAGCTCAATTTTGCGCATGATCGAATCGACATGCTGCAACAAATCCTGAAGGGCTTCGGAAAACACCGAAAGACGTCCCCGGTATTCGCTGCCGATCTTGTTCGTCACATGACGCAGCTTGCTGACCAACACTGGATCGATTTCGGCTTCGGCTTCGGCTTCGTCAACCCAGTATCGGCCGAGTTCGACAAGATGGTTGAGCAATTGCCGTGCAGCGTGCGCCCGGTTCGAGAAAAAACTCTTGTCCACCAGTGCTACGCGCAGGATCGGCAATTGCAACCTGGCCAATATCCAGTGCGTAATGCCACCTGGTCGCGCACACCGAGACAGATAGTCGAACAGCATTGCGATCAAGGCAATTGTATCGTCAACTGCTTCGTCCACGTGCGGTTCGTGACCGTCGGTAGCTTGCTCGCGCAACGCAACCAGCAATTCCTGCTTGACACGTTCGCCCGAGTACAGGACCAGTCGTTCGTCGTCGGCTACGGTCGCCGCGGCCTGACGCGTCTGAAGCGTTGCCAGCGCGCTCTGAACATCCTCGGCACTGGCCGTGCAGGCCTCTGCGCGACGGCAGTCGCCCAGAAGTTGCCGCAGTGTTCCGAAATCTACTTGCCTGCCAGGGCCAGGGTGCTTTTCGCCTCGGCCTGAGTCAGCGGGTCCAGCCCGCGTGACAGTCGAGGGAATTTCGGCTACCGCCAAGGGTCCGAAGCGTGCGGCCGGATTCACGACCACGTTCGCCCGCTGTACAGGCCTTGAATGCATGGTAGTGCCGGGCGCAGTACTACTCAAAGAGCCAGAGGTTAGCAGCTCGTGCTTGTCGGGCAGGATACCCTGTTCTTTAAGGTAGTTGTTGAAGACGTTATAAAGCGATTCTGCGTCATTCAAAACCGCGTGCTCAAAGCTGCGATACAACACCAATCGATGCTCAGGCACCAGATTCAAGACGGAAGTCCCAAAGCGCAACGCATCAACGATTGATCGGGGCCCAAGCGGCATCGTTTCGACAGCCAGCCGAGGCGTTCCCGCGAGTACGCCGAAACGCTGTCCCAAGGCGTACAAGGGTTCGCGCATCCGCATTTCTACTTTCGTTGCGATGTCGGAAAGCACGGTGGATTCATTCAGCTGAGCGCTTTCGGCCAGCAGGATAGTAAGATTCATCGATCGCAGATCGACAGTCTGGATTGCTTGCGTAACGTCTTCGCCAAGATGCACGAGTGAGTTTTCGACGCAGCGCAGGAATCGCGGCATGACATCGGCCCGGGAGCGCTTGAGTTCCTGGACCGATTCGAAAATGCGATCCTGCTGTTCGTTGAGTGCCTTGTCCGCGAGACGAATGAGCTGCTTTTCGCATTCGGTCAAAGCCTGAGCCATGCGAATCTCAAGGCCACTGCGACATAGCATCAACAAGCCCTGAAGGATGTCGCGTACGGACTGGGGCAAGTGATTTGGCTCAGCCAAAGTCACAAGACGATGAGTATGATTCATGATGCTGCTCCGAAACCATGTGCGCTGCTTTGTCGGCATGCTGCGACACTACGTGTCATCTCAAGCCGGCGTGCACTCCTACCTGGCATCGTATTGAACTAGTCAGGCTGCGGTAATACGGAGATATACATAGGGAACACCACTATCAGGGGCGCGCAGGATGGCCGAGGCGCCTGGCGTCGAGCGCCTACACCTCGATTCAGGGCTGAAAAACGAAAGGGCAGCCTTGTATCAACGAAGGATCGTCAACGCGCGCCGCGACCTGGTTGAAGACCGCGGTGAAGCTCATTGGGTTGGCCTCTGGAGCGTACAGCGTTGGCAGGGGCAAGTCTGGATTACCCGGTTGCGACCACCAGCTCTGCACCACAACGTTGTCGAGCCGGCCGCCACTGCCGCTATAACAGTCGTGGTAGCCCGGCACCTGGGTCGCGAACTGGGCATCGCTGATGCCGCCATTGGTCAGCAGGATGCCGAACCGAAGGTCGCGTCCGCGAATCAACGATTCCACGCGCCGGAATTTCGCCATCGGGTCGGTGGGATAGTTCAGGATTCCACCGATCGGCGCGTCGATGTGGAAGAAGTCCAACGGCAGTTGGCGCTGCCAGACCTCATCCAGGGTGCGCTCAATGACCGGCTTGAGATCGAACTGTCCTTGCGAACCCAGGCCGGGCAAGCCGTCGTAGCCGTAGATATTCAGCGACTCGATCCAGCCGAAACGCACCTCCGGGAAGCGCGTGCGCACCGCTTCCATGTAGTTGCCGAGTTCGGTGGCAAAGCTCTCCACGCTGTGGCCACAGTTCGGCGCGGCGCCGCCCGGGCACTGCGCTGGTGGCGTGAACACCGGCGGCGTGCCCACAAAGGACCAGACATTGTCCATCACGACCAGAAACTGCGCGATGCCGGCCTGCTCCGCACGCTCCAGAGCGGGAATCTCCGCCGCCGCCATCGCCGCGCCGGTGCAAAAACACGGTCGCAGGCCACCAGCTTCGATCACCAGATCCAGGCCAGCAGCGCTGACTGTCGACAGCACCGGTTCCAGTTGCTGCGGCGTCGCCGCCGTCAACGCGCCCACGTACACACCGAAGACATCGGCGCGTGCCTGAGCGTTCGGCCAGCTGACCGGGGCGACGAAGTACTGCTCATCGCCCGGGCGCAGGTTCGGAAACAACCACAGCCGCTGCGGCGGCGGCGCCTCGAATCCATTCGCCCACAAGGGGCTGGCCACCGCGGTACTTTCACAGACCGCCCACAAAGCCAGGCCAATCCCCGCCCATCGCCGTACAGATGTCATCTTGCAACTCCCGCCGTATCGCAAGAGCGTAGGACAAAACGAGCAAAAGCGAGAAAAGCGAGGACACATGGCCGGTGAATCTGCTAGGGCAAGCTCACGGCCGGGCGGAAGCCGCCGTAGGGATGCCGTGATGCGCGGGGGAAGCCATAGCGCGCGGCAGATCTGAGCCAGAAGCCCCAGTCGTGCCAGGCGCCGCCGCGGATCACGGCCTTTGTGCAGTCGCCGTCGCTACGGGGTTGGCCGTCCCTGGTGGCTCCACTGTGGAGGAGGTTGGTGCAGTCCTGCACCCACTCCCAGACATTGCCGTGCATGTCATGCAGACCGTAGCCATTGGCCCTCAGACTGGCAACGGGCAGCGTGCGCTGACGAAACTCACCGCGCGGGCAGCCGCGCGCCGGCTTGGTGGCGTTGTAGTTGGCATCGTCGGTATCGAGGCAGTCGCCGCGATAGGTTCGGGTCGTCGTGCCTGCGCGTGCGGCGTACTCCCACTCGGCCTCGCTCGGCAAGCGGTAGCGCAGACCCGTTCGGCGCGCCAGCCAGCCGACATACTGCTGCGCGTCGTTCCAGCTGACGTCGATCACCGGCCGGTCGCCGCGACCCCAACCCTGGTCGGCGGGTCGGTGCGTGCAATCGCCGTCGTCGACACAGGCCTGCCACTGGTCGAAAGTGACTTCGGTCCGCGCCAAAGCGAAGCTGCCAATACGGACGCTTTGCTGCGGGCCTTCGTTGAGCTGGCGCTGCGGCTCCAGCAGCGGGCTTCCCATCGTGAAGCTGCCCGCCGGAATGACCACCATTTCCGGGCATTGCGGGCAGTCCCGGAAACGGTTGCCGGGCGTCAGTACGGGCCAGCGCCTGGCAGCGACCAGAGCCTGCAGCAAGGCATCGCTTGCCAACCAGGCTGCCTCATCCCCTGTCAGCTCCAGATCGACGGCCGCGGCGAAGCTTCGGATCTCGCGCGCCGTCGCCTCGTCCAGATCGCCATCGCCTGCAACTGCACGCCCCAGACGTCGCAATTCCACCTGCACTGCGCGCACGCGCTCGCGCTCGGCTTCCAG
>JBGTIE010000424.1:0-13902 GCA_041745855.1 Lysobacterales bacterium
GCGGCGGCCAGTGGTGCCGACGCCGGCGCTGCGGACCCGTCATCGACCTTGCGCCCCATCGCGGACAGGCGCGACCACAGCAGACCCAGCACCGCGCCGACCACCAGGATGACCAGTTCCATGTCCTGCCCGCTCCAGACCCCGTCCACAGGAGCGCGAGTCTATCCCGGACCCTGCGGCGAAGCGCTGTCAGCCCCCTCCTTCCAATTGCTTCGCCTCCACTTGCGCCAGGATCTCCTCGGTAGTAGTGACCCAGGCCGGGTTTACCTCGGTGGCCCAGGCATAGATTGCCAGCGCATTGCGGGCCCGCTCACGCGCCTGTTCCAGTCGACCTGAGGCCAGGTAGAGCGTGGCGAGGGTCTGCTCGGCCTTGCCGGTTCGGGGGTGATCGTCCGCAAAGGCGCCGCGGCAGATGGCCAGTGCCTCGAGCGCATTGCCTTCGGCCAGCTCGTGGTCCCCGAGCCCGCTCTGGACCCGACTCAAGTTCAACAGCGCAGTCGCCAGCACCGGATGGTGAGGGCCGAGGATCTGCCGCTTGATTTCCACCGTGCGCTGGAGCGTTTGCACCGCCTCGGGCAGGCGGTCCATCGCGGCATGGAGCAAGGCCATATTGTTCAGCACAATCGCATAATTCGGATGCAGTTCGCCCCCGATCTGTCTCTGCAGGGCCAGTGCCCGCTCGAAGCTGAGCAGTGCCGCATCGTATTGCCCCAGACTTTCCTGCGCGGTGGCCAGGTTGTTGTAAGCGGTGGCCAGCACTGCCACATCGCCGTCGGGTTGCCGCTGCGCCAGTGCGATCGCCGCCTCCAGGTACTCCACCGCCCGCACATGCTCACCGGGCTCATTCAGCATGCCGGCGAGGTTGGTCAGGATCTCGATCCGCAAGGCCAGCGCGCCCGGATCGTCCAGTTCCTCGACCAGTTTCAGCGCAGCCTGGAACTTCGCTTCGCCAGCGCTGAAGTCACTTTCCCACCAGGCCACGATGCCCAGCCCGTCGAGTACCCGCGCATGCTCGATAGGATCTGCCTGCGAGGCACGCAGTACCAGCGCGCGATCCAGCAAAGGCCGCGCTGCGTCGTACTCGCCGAGACTTTGCAGCGCATAGCCGATCGCATAAAGCATCTCTGCCTCAAGTTCGGGCTGGTCGGCGAAGCGCTCGGGAATGCTGCCGATCGACTGTTTCAGGGCGCCAACCAGGGTCGCCGAGCCGGGATTCTCGAAGGGGTCGGCGCGGCCGATCATCTCCACCAGGAAGGCCCGCGCCGACTCCGCCCGCGCTGCCTGCGCCTGTGCCAGATCGCGTTGCCAGGCCGTCTTGCGCGCTTCCAGACTGACCGCCACCAGCGCGCCGGCCAGGACCACGAAGGCAAAGCCCAGCGCTGCCGCACCCGCGCGATGGCGGGCGACGAACTTGCCGGTGCGGTACAACCAGGATGCCCCTCGGGCCAGCACCGGTTGACCACTCAGATAGCGGTCGATGTCCTCGCCCAGCGCCTGCGCAGACGCATAGCGCTCGGCCGGACGTTTGCGCAGCGCCGACATCACGATTCGGTCCAGATCACCACGCAGACGCCGGCTCAGCGGACCGGCCTCGTCCAGCCCGGCCGGCGGCGACTTGCGCAACCGGGTCACCGCGACGCTGGGATTGGGCGGCAACGTGTCGCAGATGGTCCGCTCCAGCGCGCCCGGGCTCAAGTTGTCGATGTGGTAGGGCCGGCTGCCACTGAGCAATTCGTACATCAGGATCCCCAGCGCATAGACATCGCTGCGGGCATCGACCGGATCGCCGCGCACCTGCTCGGGACTGGCGTACTGCGGTGTCATCGCCTGCATACCAGTGCGCGTGTGCGGCAAGGGGGTCCCCAGCTCGGTGCCCCGCAAGACCTTGGCGATGCCGAAATCGAGCAGCTTGGGTTGACCCTGGCTGCTCACCAGCAGATTGCCCGGCTTGAGATCACGATGAACGACGCCCTGCAAATGGGCGGCGTGCAACGCCTCGCAGACCCGCTGCAGTAGCTGCAAGCGCTCGCCCAGGGTGAGCCGTTGCCGCTCGCAGTACTCGTCGATCGGCAGTCCTTCGACGAATTCCATGACCACGTAGGGCATGCCGAGCGCATCGGCGCCGCCATCGATCAAACGCGCGATTCCGGGGTGTTCCAGCCGGGCCAGAATCTGCCGCTCGGCGTAGAAGCGATCGAGCAACTCGTCACTGAACAGCCCGTGGCGAATCAGCTTGACCGCCACCTGCTGCTGAAAGCTGCCGTCCGCGCGTTCGGCGCGGTAGACCGTGCCCATCCCGCCACCACCGATGCGCTCGAGCAGACGGTAGTTCCCCAGGATCTCGCCACTGCGGTCCAGCGGCTCCGGACGAACTAGGTCAGTAGCAACGTCAGTCACGGCGCGGGACCCGGCATTCATGGAGCAGCTGAGTATAACGGCGCCTCGCGCCGTGCCAGACGCAGGCCAAAGCCGCGGTCCGCCGCTATCAGTCCATGCACACCGGCTTGAACTGATCGGCACCAACCACGACGAAGCGCTCGATCGGCTTGCTCTGGCTGACGCCTTCCAGCGTGTAGCTGAAGGTCCCGGTTTCACCGTCGCTGAAGCGCAGTTCGGCGCTGCCTACCTCGGGCACCGGAAAGCTGGTCGCCGGGCCCATGATCTCGGCCAGCGGCGTGCCGGAATCGGGGCGCTGGAGGGCGCCGCGGTAACTGCCATCAGCTTGCAGGGTCAGCGCCGACGCACTGATCCATTGATCCCGACCACCCGCGCCATAGGTGTACCAGAGCGCGAACACGATGTCGCCCTGATGCGCCAGGGTCAGGCCCCAACCGGGCTCGCGCGAATTCCACCAGAGGTCCGAGTAGTTGCGCGCGCCGGCTCGCGCATCCAGCGTGCTGAAGCAACTCGGCGGATCGGCGACGAAAACGAAGGGCTCCAACTGCCGGGTCTGCTGCACACCGAACACGTTGTAGCTCAGGGTCAGGTCACCGCTTGCAGCAAAGCTCATCTGCGCGCTGCCAACTTGCGTCACCGCAGTGATCGCCGAGGCGTCGTCGATCAGCTGGAATGGCGTACCGGCAACCCGGAAGACCGGCCCGGCGAAGCTGCCGTCGGCCTGGGCGAGTGCCTCGACAGTCAGGAACATGACTTTGCCATCGACATCGTAGGTGTACCAGGTGCCGTAGAGCAGACTGCCCTGGTGCTGCATGTTGTAGCCCCAGCCGGGCTCGGCCGGATTCCAGTAGGTGTAGCTGTAGTTGCGGACGCCGTCGACGATGGCCGGGCCGGCCGGATCGCGGATACGCACCGCGTAAACATCGGCCAGACCATTGTCGGCGTCGGCCGTCAGGTTGCTGGCAGTGGAGCCGAACACGATCGTCGAGCCGTCGCCGGAAATCGCCGGTTGGACCGAATCGCCATCGGGTTGTGCGCCATCGACCGTGCGCGACAGGCGGAGCACCTCGCCGGTGACCATCCACTTCACCAGCACATCGACCGCATCGTTGCGGTCCAGCTCGATCAAGTTGCTGGCTTGGGTCTGGAAGGTCACGAACTGGCCGTCATCGGAGATCGACGGGTTGAAACTCGCACCGTTGGCTTCGAAGCCGAAGCGCGAAGTCGACACCCGTTCCAACTTGAACAACTGCTGGTCACGAATCTCGAAACGGAAAATGTCGCTGACGCCGTTGCTGTCGTTGCCACCCAGGTTGCTGGCGCGCGATTCGAATACGCCAAAGCGACCGTCGGGGGTGATCCGCACCTTGCCGCTGTCGCCATTGCCCAGCTCGCCAGTGACCGGATTGCGGCTCAGGTAAATCGCGCTGCGGCCCAGTCCGCCGCTGCGCGAAAGTAATGCCTGGGCCACGCCGCCGGTAGCGGTCTTGCTCAGCGGCGCCGATTCGACCAGATTCGTCGCCTGGCTGATGAACACCACGGTCTGGCCGTCCACGGTTCCCCACGGCGCGGTGCTGGGTCCGTTGGCCGGTTCACCCGCCGGCCCGACCGAGATCCGGCTGACTGCACCGGTGCTCAGGTTGGTGGCGTAGATGTCACTGACCGAGCCATTGCCATCGGGCTCATCGAGCAGATTGGTCGCTTGCGAATCAAACAGCGCCACCCCGCTGCTGCCGGGCAGCTGAACGTTGCCGGAGGCGCCGTTGCCCATCGCCCCGGAAGCACTTTGACTGAGCACGCGACCCAGGCCCGCGAAGCTGCTGTAGAGCTGGCCGGAGGAGCCGGCGAAGGCCACGGTCGCGCCGTCGGCGCTGATCGCCGGATCGCTGAAGGACTCCGGCTGACCGCCCTTGCTGGCCGCGACCAGAGCGCTGACGCGGGTGATCTGGCCGGTCAGGGTATTGCGCAGGAATACGTCACTGCCCGGGTTGTTGTCACCTTCGACCAGGTTCGATGCGCTGGACGCGAAACTCAGCCATGTGCCGCTTCGAGATGTGACGGGTCGCTCGCTGCTGCCGTCGGCGGCTGCGCCGGAAAGCGAGCGGCTCTGCAACTCGGGCAGAGGGGTCTGGCTGAGTCCGGCGCCACCGGCATAGAGCGTGTTGTTGTCGACCACCATCGCCCGCACGATCTGCGGCGGCGCATCGACACTCAGGCCCTCCCAGGCGCTGCCATCCCAGCGCGCCAGTCCGTTGGCGGGCTGGCCGCCGGCGAGACTGAAGCTGCCGCCGACGTAAAGATCGCTGCCGGACACCACCAGCGCCTGGACGATGCCATTGACGCCGTTGCTCCCGCCGGTACCCAGGGTGGACCACTCCGTGCCGTTCCAGCGGGCGATGCCGAAGGCCTCCTGCCCGCCGGCCTCGGTAAAGCCACCGCCGACGTACAGATCGCCGTCCAGCGTGGCCAGCGCATAGACCAGATTGTTGACGCCATTGGCCGCGCCGACGCCCAGAGGCGACCATGCGGTACCGTTCCAGCGGGCAATGCCGACGGCATCCTGCCCGCCGGCCTGGGTAAATCCGCCACCGACAAAGATGTCGCTGCCGAGTGCCGCTATCGCGTGGACCGCTATGAAGTCTCCCGGACTCACGCCGTTGGCCGCGCCGCTGCCGAGCGCCGACCAGTTGCTGCCATTCCAGCGTGCGATCTTGTTTGCGGTCTGCCCACCTGCTTCGATGAACTCGCCGCCGACATACAGATCACTGCCGACGACGGTAATCACACGTACGGTCGGGAAATCGCCGCCGCCCACGCCACCGCCCACATCGGACCAGGACTTGCCATTCCAGCGCGCGATCAGCCGTTGTGGCGCGCCACCGGCCATCGTGAAGGCGCCGCCAGCGTAGATCTCGCCCTGGAAGGCGGCCAACGCGAGGACTGGATCGTCCATACCGTTGGCCTCACCGCTGCCCAGCGGGAACCAGGCGCTGCCAGTCCAGCGCGCGACCCGGTTGGCCGGGCCACCACCGGCGCGAGTGAAAAAGCCACCGGCATACAGATCGTCGCCGAGCACGGCCAGTGCATGAACCTGGTTGTTCAGGCCGTTGCCGGTCCCGCTGCCCAGGGCTGACCACGCGCTGCCATCGAAATTGGCGATCGCATTGGCGGTTTCCCCACCAGCCTGGTCAAAGACACCGCCGACATTCAGGTCGCTGCCGCTACCGGCCAGGGCGAAGACGGTGTTGTTGACGCCATTGGCGGTTCCCATGCCGAGGCCGAACCAGACGCTGCCGTTCCAGCGTGCGACAAAGTTTGCCGGCACCCCACCGGCGCCATCAAAGTTGCCGCCCACGTACAAATCCTCGCCAGCGACCAGCAATGTCTGCGCCAGCGCACCGCCTATACCATTGTTGCCGGGCGTAC
Source organism: Lysobacterales bacterium (assembly GCA_041745855.1). Lineage (GTDB taxonomy): Bacteria > Pseudomonadota > Gammaproteobacteria > Xanthomonadales > SZUA-5 > JAWLAT01. The sequence goes on from JBGTIE010000424.1 coordinate 5,824, forward strand.
CAAGCAGCACCCAACTGGTACCGGTCCAGCGTGCGATCGCGTTGGCCGACTGACCGCCGGCCTCGGTATAAAAACCGCCGACGTGCAGCTCACCGCGATAGAAGGTCAGTGCGGTCACCGGGCCATTGACCCCATTGGCCGCACCGCTCCCCAGCGCCGACCAGCTGCTGCCGTTCCAGCGTGCAACGTTGTTCGCCGGTGTAGCGCCCGCCGTGCTGAATTCGCCGCCGACGTACAGGTCCGGCCCCATCAGGGTCAGCGCATAGACGGCGGGATTGATCGCCGCGTCCACCCCGCCTGCCAGAGTCGACCAGGACGACCCGTTCCAATGGGCCACGTTGTTGGCCGGCAGCGAACCGGCGACGTTGAGGATGCCGCCGACGTAGATGTCGTCGCCGGACACGACGACAGCGTGGACCTGACCGAGTACACCATTCTCCGCTCCGCTGCCCACAGTCGACCAGGCCTGCCCGTTCCAGCGCGCGATGTTGTTCGCCGGCACGCCGCCGGCAAAATCGAAATTACCGGCGACCAGCAGATCGTTGCCGTCCAAAGTGAGGCTGTAGACCGCGCCGAAGACATCGCCGCTGACACCGTTGGCTGCATCGCTCCCCAGGGCCTGGAAACGCTGCGAACGCGGATCAAAGGCCACCACGTGGGACGCCGCCACTTCCTCGCAGACCGAGAAATCACCGCCCAGGTAGACCAGGCCCGACGGCGAGATGGCTATCGCGTAGACCGCGCCGTTGCAGCCGCCCGGCACCCCGAACAGCTTTCGCTGGGTGGATGGCCACAGCGGCGTTGGCGCTTCGCTCGATGACTTGATCAAAGCCGGGGCAGCCATGGTTTCGGCTAGCAGTCCCGGCGCAATGACCAGTGCCAGCAATATCGCGACCCAAGGCAAAAAGCTCGTCCGACCACCCGAAACGCCGCCCCCGTGACCCTTCATAGCGCCGAGCTCCCGAGTTTGATAGCGCAGTCTACTCCCGCATTGGCGCCCAGAGGATGTTCTATCGAAGATTGTCTGCACCCCGCTCATGCCCACTCTGCTGGTCGGACCGTCCGGTCATCGTTACGCAGAGCGGGCGCCCGATTACATGGGCTCGTCGATCCGCAACGTACCGGCGACGAAACCTCAGTCGAGCAACTCGAATCCCTCGCGCAGCAACACCGCCGGGGCGTGCATGACAATGCAATGGATCGCGCCGGAGAACGTGATCAGGGTGGAACAGTCGATGGTGACAATCTGGCGGGTCGGGAAGGCCTGTTCGAATACGTCGATGGCGTTTGCGTTCTCGGTCGGATAACCGTTGAAGCGGCAGATCAGCACCAGCCGGTTCAGCACCACTGCGTTGGCGTAGGTGTAGTGGGTATTGCTGGCGCGCCAGCCACCGATGCGCAGTACCTGCTTGCCGCGCGAGGCCAGCTGGGCGGCGGTGGCCTCGGTCACTTGCCTGGGCACGCTGTAGACGGCGCCGGTATCCGGGTACTCATTGACGATGACCCGGCCATCGTCGGCTGGCAGCATCCACATGTCGATGTGCTGGGTGGAATCGAAACTGGCCGGCAGCGGGTTGGTGATGGTCAGGTCCAGGCCCTGATAGGCCATATACAAGTCGCGCACCTGCTGCGCGCTGGTGCCGGGATTTTCGTTGACGATCAGCGAGGTCATGTAAGCGCTGCCGTCGTCGAAAAGATGGAAGTTGCCGCCACCGTGGCTCAAGTGCAGATCGTACTTGCGTTCGCCCAGGAACTGGGCAAACACGCCCGGAATGGCGTTGTCGAGCGGACGCGGCCGATTGTAGCTGTGGTCGACGATCGCGCGCAGACCAGCGTGATCGATGAAGCGAGGGCCGTAGTCGCGTATCCAGACCGAGTTGCTCGCCGCCTGGACGAAAGTGACTTTGGACAGATCCGCGCCCGCGCCACTCAAGGTCGTGCTGGCGCTGGATTGTTGCGAGCCACCGGAAACCACGATGAACACCTCGATGTCCGGGTCGCCGGTGGTGATCGCCACGACCATTTCGGTCAGCACCGGGTTCTGTGCGCCCCAGCGGATCAGCAGCCCACTGTTCTGATCGTACTCGGCCGGCGTCCAGACCTCGCGTGGCGGTGGCGCCAGCGGTACGTTCGACAAATCCGGCGGCTGCCACAGCGCACGCTCGGCGGGCGTGAATCCTCGCGGCAGGGTCGGTTCGTCATCGACAATGGCAGCCAGTACCTCAGCCGGCACCTGGCGGACCTGGGCGAGCCCGTGGTTCGAGACCAGCAGCAGGCAAGCCATGGCGAAATGTGCCAGCGCGACGCGTGCCAATGTGACAGAGAAGAAGCGGTGTTCAAGCATTGGGCATCTGGCTCAGTGCGAAAAAGCGCGGCCGGCGCCAGGGCGCCGGCCGCAGTGTAGCGGGATCACGGTACCGCAGACCCAACTGGGCCCTGGGCCCTATGCCCTAGGCCCTCTGCTCTGTCCAGCTACGTGATCAGCCGCAGAGTCACCGGATAGCGGTAGGCCACACCTTCGTTGGCCTTGAGGCCGGCAATGATGCTGAAGACCAGCCAGGCCAGAGCGACGATCGGGATCAACAGCAAGCCGATCAGCACGAAGGTCAGGATGATGCAGACCACCATGGCAATGAAGACCGTGATCTGGAAGTTCAGCGCTTCCTTGCCTTGATCATCCACGAACGGCATTTCGTTCTTCTTCATCTGCCAGATGATCAGCGGACCAAGGATGTTGCCGAAGGGAATGACGAAGCCGATCAGCGCCGACAAGTGCGCGAACATCCCCCACTGACGCGATTCCGCGCTGGGAGCGTCGAGTGTTGGGGTTGGGGTTGGTGCTGGCGGTACGTGCGGCGCTGGATTGAGGTTGTCGCTCACGGAGTTCTCCTTGAGTAGTCTGGGATGGAAGATCAGTGGGCATCCGATCGCAGCTGCCGTGTCGCAGCCGTTAACGCGTCGCCTTCCTGGCAGCGGGCTCCCCAGCCCACATTGCATGCCCGAAGGGTGTTGTTTGCTTCATCATCGCGGCTGGTTCGGCAGAATCTGCGCGAACAGGCCAATCTGACTGCCCGGAGAGTATACGGGAGCGGGGGCGATTACGGGCCAGACTGAAGATCGCGCATCGGGCTAGAATTGACGCGACGGATGGAAAGCGAATTGGAAGAGGGCGTGGCGATGGCAATCAAGTTGCTGAACGAGTCGAAACTGGACGCGATCGTCGCGCGCAGCCGGCAAGCCGCCGAGCAGCGCGGCCATGGCTACCGCGAGCAGGCCCTGAAGATGTATCCGTGGGTCTGCGGCCGCTGCGCCCGATCCTTTACGCGCGCGAATCTGACCGAACTGACCGTCCACCACCGCAATCACGACCACGACTGCAACCCGCCGGACGGCAGCAACTGGGAGCTGTTGTGCGTCTATTGCCACGACAACGAACATTCGCGCCTGCTCGATCATGGCCACGGCAGCCTGGCCGGTCCGGATGCCGCTGCAGTCCCGGCCGCGCCCAGTCCGTTTGCCGCACTTGCCGGGCTGTTGAAGAAGTCCTAGCGGGCGGCGGCCGCGGTAGCAGGCATAAACATCTGGGCTTAGCTCAGGCCAGACTTTGACCGTAGTGGGCATGGATGTGCTTGTCCAGCGTGATCAGCCCGGCCTTCCTGCAGGCCGCATGGGCGACGATTAATCGATCAAAGGGATCGCGACTGAAGGCCAGCGGCAATGCTTGCCGGACGACATCGGCAAACGCGTCACTGGCGCAGGAAATCGCGAGCGTCTGCTGCAGATACTCGGCAACGATAGTCGCGGAGCGCCGGATCCGGCCTATCTCGTGCAGCAACTCCATTTCCAGCAGCACTGCTGGAGAAAAACACAGCGCCTCGTGGTCGATCAGCTTGAGCGTCTTGCGGCTGAGTCCCGCAGTCTTGCCCTGATAGAGCGCGACCGCGATGTGGGTGTCCAGCATCAGCATGGTGACTCCCGTCAGCCGTGGTAGTCGGCAGGAGATTCGGCAACTCTCGGCAGGGCATCTGTCCACTCGGCCGGTGATTCGGAGGGCAGCAGGGCCGGGCCTACGACAAGCTCCTGCGGCTGCAAGCGCTGCAGTCTGCCTCCGCTCAAGTCATCGTCCCGGACCAGCTTCAGCCGCACGCCCCGCCGCTCGATGACCAATGGCTCGCCGCCATCGACAACTTGGTCGGCCAAGCGGAACAGGTTCTGGCGCAGTTCGGTCAGACTGATCTTCATCGCGGGTTCCTGCGATCTACATGTACGTACATTAACGCCCGGAGGGCGGCGGTGCAAGACTAAACCAGGGCTGACAAGAGCAGTTCCAGTGGCCAGTTCCAGTTCCAGTGACAAGCGGCAGCGGCGTGTGAGGGTGACGCGGGGTGTGATTCAAACTCGTGCAGCGAATGGGGCCTGTCGTTTGAAGTCGGGAGTCGGGAGTCGGGAGTCGGGAGTAGAGCAAGGGCGAGAGCCCGAACAAGAGCGGTAAGCAAAGCAGAAGCAATAGCCATACGCACTCGCCCGAAGGATAGAGCGGCGTGTACGCCGATAGCAGGCATGCACCGGCAGCAGCAGCGGCGGCGAGAGCGAACCTCTAGCCGATGCGCACTCCCTACTCCCAACTCCCTACTTTGCTGCTATCCGGGCCCTACCAATCCTCTCGCCGTGGCAGGATCGTGGCCAGTTCGGCGTCGGTGAGGTTGCGCCAGCGGCCGGGCTTGAGGGTTCCCAGGCGGACCTCGCCGATGCGGACGCGGCGTAGCTGGGTGACGCGATATCCGAAGGCGGCCGCCATCAGCCGGATCTGCCGGTTCAGGCCCTGGGTCAGGGTAATCCGGAAGCCAAACCTGGCCAGCCTGCTGGTGCGGCAGGGCTTAGTCAGCTGGCCGTGGACGCGCACGCCCTTGGCCATCCCGGCGAGAAATTCCGGCAGCACGGCCTTGTTCACTGCGACCAGATACTCCTTCTCCAGATGGTTCTCTGCCCGCAGCAATTTGTTGACGATATCGCCGTTGCTGGTCAGCAGGATCAGGCCCTCGGAGTCCTTGTCGAGCCGGCCCACCGGAAAGATGCGCTGTTCATGACCGACGAAATCGACGATGTTGCCGCTGACCCCGGTCTCGGTGGTGGAGGTGATTCCGACCGGCTTGTACAGCGCGATGTAGACATGCCGCCGACCGGCCTTGCGCGGGCGCGCCGGTAAGCTCTGACCATCGACCAGCACCCGATCGGATTCCAGCACCAGCTGTCCGACGCAGGCCACCTCGCCATTGACGCTGACCCGTCCGGCGGCAATGTGCTCATCGGCCTCACGGCGCGAGCACAGGCCACTGTCACTGATCAGCTTGTTCAGGCGCATGGCTGGCGTTCCGTCGCGGCCGTATCAGCCGGCGAGAATCTCGCACAAGGGGATGAGCACGCGGCGGCTGGCGCTGTAGCGGCCCGCGAAATGCTCATCTGCCTTGGCCCGCATGGCCGGAGCATGCTGTTGCAGGTAATGCTGCAAGGCAACGTGGTTCTCGAGCTCATAGTGCACGAGCAGACCAACGCGGGCCGGATCGGGCCGGTCGGCTTCGACCTCGAATACGTGGGCCTTGATGAATCCCGGTAGTGCGAGCAGTTCGCGCACATGATTGGCCAGCCAGGCGCGGTAGTCAGCCGCCCGCTCGGCATCGATTTCGATGGACACTTCGTAGATCGTCACGTCAACTCCGTTACAGGAATACCAGGCTGATGAGCAGGGCGCCGACCATACCGAAGGCGATAAGGAAGATATAGACCCAGCCGATGAACGTGTACTTCAGGCAAGTCATTATCCAGCCCTGGGCATAGACCCGCTTTTGCATCAGTAACAGGTAAATCGGTATCCACGCCGCGATCGCGATGCTGATCGCGTTGGTGGTGGCTTCCAGGAACGGCAACCAGCCGCCGAGCAGACTCAAGCCGAGCAGCAGCAGGAAGGACATGAACATGAAACTGTGGCTGTGCAGGGCGACGATCAGGTGCTCAACGTACAGCCGGCGCTTGAACAGATAGGTAAGCTTGAGCAACAGGGCAAACAGCGGCAGCAGGACGAACATGGTCTGCGGCATCACATCGAGGAAAGCGTTGAGCAAGCGCTGTGGGTCTTCCTCGACTTTGTCGATGTTGAGCACGGTGCGCTCGATCAGGTCGTTCAGGTCGGCATTGGCCGAATCGGACAGCCAACTGAAAGCCAGCGGGTTGTCTTGTTTGTGCCAGGGCTTGCCGTCGATGAAGGTGATCTTGCGCTCGCGCCTGGGCTTGAGCGCCGGCGGCAACTGATCGCTTGCGGCCTGGGCTGCCTCCTGGGCCGCCGCAGCCTCGCGTATACGCTGATCGAAGTCGGCGGGCAGCACTCCGGCCAGATCGGGATTCTGTTGCAGGGCTTCCAGTTGCTTCAGGGCTTGCGGGTCGATCGTCGTCAAATCGTCGCCGTCGGTGTTTATGGTCAGTCCGACTGTGCCGTTCTGCCCAGTCTGGATCTGCAGCCCGGGGCTGAAGGAGACTGCCAGAAACAGCAGGATCGACAGGCCGAAGTACATCCGCAAAGGCCGGATGAAGCGCACCCGCTGGCCGCCCAGATAGCGCAGCGTCAACTTGCCGGGACGGAAGTAGAGCAGACCGAGGGACTTGAAGAAGCGGCCGTCGATATCGGTGATGAACTCGAACAAATCAGTCGCCAGGCTGGTCATTTCGCGTACCGGCGATTTCAATGGCTGGCCGCAGCCATGGCAGTACGGCCCCCGCAGTACCTCACCGCAATTGGCGCAGTGGCGCACAGGCGTCTGCCCGCTCGCCCCGGCAGGTACGCCAGCTGCCTCTTCGGTCGTTTCAAGTTGCATCATTTATCCGCCCTGCCAACTGCTCTGCCAGGCCCCCAAAGATGCGGTTCGCACAACTCACCGTCATCCTGCGCGCACACCGCGGCCCTTCTGGGCCCTGGGCCCTGTGCCCTGCTCTTCTGACCCCTCAGCCCTCAGCCCTCAGACCTAGCCCCGGCCTTCGCCCTAGCCCTAGTTCTAGCCCTTAAGATACGCGGCCCCGCTGACGGCCGAAAGGCGCAATGACGACCGAAGCACCCATCGAAGCGTCCATCGCCGCCTCGGCTGCGCCGGCCAGCCTCAGCCTGGTGCAGGAGCTTCGGGCCCTGGTGCGACTGGCGCTGCCACTGATTCTCGGTCAGCTGGCGATGATCGGCATGACCGTGATCGATACCGTGCTGGCCGGTCGCCACGGTCAATCGACCCTCGCTGGTGTGGCCATCGGCGCGGCGACCTGGACGCTGGCTTCGATGATCATCTATGGCACCCTGCTGGCGGTGGCGCCGTCGGTGGCTCAGCTGGTGGGCGCCGGCCGTCGCCAGGAGGCGCCCTCAGTGTTGCTGCAGGGCCTGTGGCTGGCACTGGCACTGGGTATCGTGGCGGCCATTGGCGTCTGGCACTCGGCGCCGGTGCTGCACTGGATCGGGGTGGAACTGGCGGTCATCGCATCGGCCACCAATTATCTCCATGGCGTCGCCTGGGGAGCACCGGCGCTTGCCTTCTACTTCGCCCTGCGCGGGTTCTGCGAGGGCTCGGGCGATACCTGGCCAGCCCTGCTGCTGGGTGTGCTCGGACTGATCGTGAACTTGCCGTTGTCGGCCTTGTTCATCTTCGGCGGCTATGGACTGCCCGAAATGGGCGCTTATGGCTGCGGCCTGGCCACCGCGATCGTGCTCTGGCTGCAGTGCGTGGGGATGCTGCTGTATCTGCATCTGCGTCCACGTTACCGCTGGCTGCGCGGGCAGCTGGCCTGGACCGGGCCGAAGCTCGGACGCATTATGGTTTTGTCCAGACTGGGCTTTCCGATCGCCTTTGCGATGATGATGGAGGGCGGCTTGTTCATCGCGGTCAGCTGGCTGATGGGCCGTCTGGGCACGGTGACCGTGGCGGCACACCAGATCGCCATCAACATCGCCTCGATCGCCTTCATGCTGCCGCTGGGCCTGGCGATGGCCGTGACGGTGCGGGTCGGCCATGCCCGCGGTCGCGGTGACGCAGTCGGCTTGCGCCGCGC
>JBGTIE010000425.1:0-12691 GCA_041745855.1 Lysobacterales bacterium
GCGCAGGCCATGCGCGCGAAGCGCTGGCCGACGTGCGACAGTGGTGGCGCGACACGCTGGGCGCGGTGCAGGTGCGGACCCCGGATGCCAGCGTCGATGTGATGGTGAACGGTTGGCTGCCTTATCAGACGCTGGCTTGCCGCTATGTTGCTCGCAGTGGCTACTACCAGTCCGGTGGCGCATTCGGTTTCCGCGACCAGTTGCAGGACACTATGGCGCTGGCGCACGTGAGCCCGGGACTGGCGCGCGAGCACCTGCTGCTCGCCGCGTCACGGCAGTTTCCGCAGGGCGACGTCCAGCACTGGTGGCATCCGCCGCACGGTCGCGGTGTGCGTACGCGCTGCTCCGACGACTATCTGTGGCTGCCGCTGGCGCTTTGCCGCTATCTGGAAGTGACGGCAGACCACGCCGTGCTGGACGAGGCCGTCGCGTTCATCGACGGCCGCTTGCTCGGTCCGGATGAGGAGTCGTACTACGACCTGCCACAAGCCTCGGCAGTGCTGCTGCCGCTCTATGACCACTGCGTACTCGCGCTGCGGCGCGGCACCGAGTTGCTCGGAGAGCGCGGGCTGCCGCTGATCGGCAGTGGCGACTGGAACGACGGCATGAATCGCGTCGGCGATGCCGGACGTGGTGAAAGTGTCTGGCTCGGCTTCTTTCTACACCATGTGCTGCGGCGTTTCGGCGAGGTGGCAAAAGGCCGGGGCGATGCGGATTTTGCCCGCTACTGCGAGGCGGCCGCGCAAGGTCTGCGCGACCAGCTCGATCTGCATGCCTGGGATGGCCAGTGGTACCGGCGTGCATGGTTCGACGACGGCACACCGCTGGGTTCGAGCCAAAGCGACGAATGCCGGATCGATTCGATCTCGCAAAGCTGGTCGGTGCTTTCGGGCGTTGCAGGCAGCAGCCGCGCGACCCAGGCGATGGCCTCGCTCGACCGGCTGTTGGTCCAGCGCGATGCGGGTCTGATCCAGCTGCTCGATCCGCCCTTCGATACCACCACCAAGGATCCGGGCTACATCCGCGGCTACGTGCCCGGAGTGCGCGAAAACGGTGGCCAGTACACGCATGCCGCCGTGTGGGCTGCGATGGCCTTCGCCCAGCTCGGCGACGGTGCGCGCGCCTGGGAGCTGGCACGGATGATCAACCCGGTCAATCACACCCTCGATGCCGCTGCTACGGCGCGCTACAAGGTCGAACCCTACGTGCTGGCGGCCGACGTCTATGGCGTCGCTCCGCACGTCGGACGCGGCGGCTGGACCTGGTACACCGGTTCGGCCGGATGGATGTATGGATTGCTCACAGAATCGCTGCTCGGGCTGCGGCGCAGCGGCAACACGCTGCGACTCGCACCCTGCATTCCTCCCGACTGGTCGGCATACGGCATTGAGTACCAGTACATGAGCTCGCGCTACCTGATCGATGTGCAGCAGATCGATCAGAGCGCCGAGGCAGCACTCAGCATCGACGGCCTCGCCCAGGAACAGAGTCTGTTGATCCCCCTGGTCGATGACGGCTTGACGCACGCGGTGCAGTTGCGCTGGCCGCGCGCCGCGGAGAAGGTCGGGCGCAACCGGGTACGGAATGCCAGCCCGGATGGTGCTCACCCGACAGGGCTTAGGGCTGAGGGCTGAGGGCTGAGGGTGTGGGCTGGGGTGAGGGCTGCGGGGATCAGAGAAGGGTGCGGTTCAAACTGGTGCAGCGATGCGAAGCCGGAGTCGGGGTCGGGGTCGCCGGCTTTTGCTGCGCAACAGCGCACCGACTCAGGGCGACCTGGACCCCCTACCGCGCCTCAGGGCTACCCTTCTTCCCCCGTTATCACTTCCACCTTGACCTTGCGCACGACGTTGTCGCGCACCTCCTCCACCCGCATCCGGTAGCCGCCGATCTCGAGCTCGTCACCCTCGTTCGGCAGTGCTTCGAGTTCATTGACGATCAAGCCGCTGAGCGTGCGGGCGGCGTCGGTGGGCAGTGACCATTCCAGCCGGCGGTTGAGGCTGTGGACCGGGATGCGGCCGTCGACCATCACCACGCCCTTGGCCTCGTGATGGATCCAGCGGGTGTCTTCGCCGGGGGTGGTGGTGAAGTCACCAACGATCTCTTCGAGGATGTCGGCCACGGTGATCAATCCAACCAGGTCGCCGTACTCGTCCACCACCAGCGCCATCCGCCGCTTGAGCCGCTGGAACTGCAGCAGTTGCTGCGGCAGGCGGGTACTCTCGGGGATGAAATAGGGTTTGCGCAGATGCTTTTCGATCATCGCTGCATTGAGTTGTTCGCTGCGCTTGAAGTCGACCAGCGAACGCAGGTTCAGCGTGCCGACCACCTGGTCGACGCTGCCTCGATAGACCACCGCACGGCTGTAAGGGAAGCGCACCAGCGCGGCAGTGATTTCGACATCGCTGCCATCCAGATCGATACCCTGCATCTCGCTGCGCGGCACCATGATGTCTTCCACCCGCGCCTCTTCCAGCGCCAGGATGTTAAGCAACATGCGCCGATGTGCCGGCGGGATCATCTGGCCGCCTTCCTGCAGCAGGGTGCGCAACTCGGCTTGCGAAAGCGCCTGCTCGCTCAGTTCATCCGGCTTGTGACCAAAAGCGCGCAGCACCAGTCCGGCCAGCGCGTTGATGACGCGGACGAACGGATACAACACCTTCAGCAAGGGGTAGAGGATGAACGACGCCGGCAGCGCGACGCGTTCGGGCTTGAAGGCGGCCAGCGTCTTCGGCGCAACCTCCGAGAAAATCAGGATCGTCGCGGTCAGCACGACGGTGGCGACCAGTGGACCGGCTTCACCCAACAATCGAATGAAGGCGATGGTCGCCAGTGAGGTGGCCAGGATGTTGACGAAGTTGTTGCCGAGCAGGATCACGCCGATCAGGCGATCCGGCCGTTCCAGCAGGCGCTGGGCCAGGATCGCGCCGCGATTGCCTTCGCGGGCCAGATGCAGCAACCGATAGCGGTTGATCGACATCAGCGCCGTCTCCGAACCGGAGAAGAACGCCGAGAAGAACAACAGCACCACGAGGGCGCCGAACAGGAAACTTAGCGGAATGGTGTCCATGTGAGCGCGCGGAGACTACACGAAGGCGAGGGCCGGGAGAAGCGCAACGGTGCCCGGCGGGGGTTTGATTCCAATTGGTCAGCTGCGGCGGCTGGGTGGCTACGAGGGCCCAGGGCTCAGGGCCCAGGGCCCAGAAAAGCGGCTACGAAGCGAATCGGGTCTCCGCAAGGTCAACAAGGCCCTGCTCTTCTGGGCCCTGGGCCCTGGGCCCTGGGCCCTCTGCGCTGGCTCCACGTAACCGCCGCGCAACCAGCTAGACTCGCCGCTCCCTCAACCGGAATGTCCCGATGCCATACACCCCGATCCTTGCCACGCTCGGCTATGTGCTATCGCCCGACCGCCAGCGCGTGCTGATGATCCATCGCAATACGCGGTCGGACGACGAGCACTATGGCAAGTACAACGGACTCGGCGGCAAGCTCGATCGGAGCGAGGACGTGGTGGCGGGAATGGCGCGCGAGATCGAGGAAGAGGCCGACATCGTCTGCGAGCGGATGCGCCTGCGCGGCACGATCAGCTGGCCGGGTTTTGGCAAGCAGGGCGAGGACTGGTTTGGCTTCATCTTCCTGATCGAGAGCTATCGCGGCACGCCGCACGGCGGCAACCATGAGGGTGCACTGGAATGGGTCGAGCTAGAGCGCTTGCTGGATTTGCCGATGTGGGAAGGCGACCAGCAGTTCCTGCCGCTGGTCTTCGATGCCGACCCGCGTGCCTTTCACGGGGTCATGCCGTACTCCCAGGGGTCGATGTTGTCGTGGCGGTACAGTCGGGCGGGCTGAGATGCCATCGGGAGCGGCGCAAACTGATGTGTCGGAGGGAGTTCTACTAAGTCGGGAGTCGGGAGTCGGGAGTCGGGAGTCGGGAGTAAGGGCAAAAGCTCAAGCCAGAGCCGAAGCGACAGCCCGGTCGTCGCGGCATAGGTCCGTCGAAAAGAGGGGCAAGAGACGGCCACGGTGGAGCCCGCGGCTACCGACGCGGCGACAATGCGCGCGTTCAACTCCCGACTTCCGACTCCCAACTCCCGACTCCCAACTCCCGACTCCCGACTCCCGACTCCCGAGTCCCAACTCACGACTTGACAATTGAAGCGCGGTCTTTATCAGTCTCAAGCACACCCGCCCGCGCGAAGGCCCTTGTGATTGCCGCGCCCAACCACGATGATCGCGCGCCATGTCTCGCCATCCGCCCGTAGCCGATCTGTCCACCCCACGCGATGCGCTGGCCGTCCTGATCGACGCACCCGCCGAGGCAGCGCGGAGCTATGCCGAGGTGTTGCCGTCGGAACTGCGCGCAGGTCTGGCCGATCGCCTGCAGCCGGGCTTTGCCGACTATCTGGGGCTGCCGGCGCGACGTCCCGGTGACGCCGAGCGGGCGCCAGTGCCGCTCGGGACGGACTACGCCATTGATCAGGTCGGCCGCTGGATGGAACCGCCCCACGGCGAATGCCGGCCCGGGGATCGGGTCGTCGATGCCACCACGATCCTGCGCGCGCTGCATGCCCGGATCTTCGCGGTCTATCTGTACGTGGTCCAGGCCGGCCGTCTGGTCGGGGTGCTGGCACCGCGCGATCTGCTGCTCGCGCGCCCGAACGATCTGGTCGACGACCTGATGTTACGCAAGCCCTTCTGCCTGTACGCCGACGAGGATCTGGAAACCGCCTGGTCGCGGGCTCGCGTGCTGCAGCTGCCAGCCTATCCGGTGTGCGATCGCAACCGCCGCTTGGTGGGTGTGCTGCGTGGTTCGGAACTGGTGCGGCTGCAAACCGAGAATCTGGCCGGTCAAGCCGGCCGGCTGGTCGGTGTAAGCGAGGGCGACCGCAGCGATGCGCCCTGGTACCGCAGCTTCTCGCTGCGCCTGCCGTGGGTCGCGATCAGCCTGGGCAGCGTTGCCCTGGGTGCAATCGTCGTCGGCGCCGCGCAGGAAGTCATCCAGCGCTTTGCGTTGCTTGCGGTTTTCCTGCCGGTAGTCGCCGGCCAGTCCTCGAACGCCGGCAATCAGGCGATGGCGGTGTGCTTGCGGGGCATGGCGCTGGGGGAGAAATCGACTGCCCGGCTGAACTTGCGGCTATTGCTGAAGGAATCGACCATCGGTCTGCTCGGCGGCGTGTTGACTGGCCTGGTTGCCGGTGCCGCGATGTACTTCTTTGCGCTGATGCTCGGCGAACCTCAGGCGCCCCTGCTGGGCATCGTCGTGTTCCTGGCAATGATCGGCAGTTGCCTGATTGGTGGAGCGGTCGGGGCGGCGCTGCCGATCGTGCTGCATCGACTGGGATCGGACCCGGCCAGCGCCGCCGGGATCCTGATCGGCATGTTGACCGACGTGGTGAGTTTCGGATTGCTGTTGGGTCTGCCCTGGTTCTGGTTGCGCTGACCGCGCGGACCAGCGAGCCCGGCGTGCTACTGGCGGGATGTTTGCTTCAGGTGAACGGTCTGGCTGCAAGGTCTTGAGTCCGACTGCTGTTCCACCGTATAAGCGCCCACCTCCTGCATGTAGCAAAGCACCCCACCTTGGCCAGAACTCGCACCCCCACCCTACAGGTAACAAGTGTCGACCCGGCCCGCCATCGGCGTGCCCGACTGCTGCTGGCCACCGCATGGGTGCTGAGTCTGCTGCTGGTCTACGGAGTCGTGCGCTATTTGGTGGTACCCGAAATCGGTCCGCTCGAACGCGCCCTGGCCGGCGCGCGCAAGAATGAAACGGAGCTGCAATCCGAGCTCGATCTGGCCCGCGACAGCCTCTCGCGCGAGGCGCGCGCTCGCGAAATCGCCGAAATGGCGCTGGAAGACATGCGCCAGGCCCTCGGCCAGCGTCAGGACGAGGTCGCCGCGCTGCGCGCGGATGTGGGTTTCTATCAGCGACTGATCGAGGGCGGCGCACAGCAGCCAGGGCTGTGGGTGCATGAACTCAAACTGCAACGCGATGGTGATACTGCCGGCCGCGGCGGGATGTATCGTTACCGCCTGACGCTGGCGCAGAACCTCAAACGCGGCAAGAATGCCGAAGGCGAAGTGGAACTGGCGATCACTGGATCCCGGGCAGGCAAACTGGAACGTCTGGGTATCGATCAACTCACCAGCGCCACGGCCAACCCCGACATGCAGTACGCTTTCAAGTATTTCCAGCAACTCGAGGGCACCATCTTGCTGCCGGAGAACTTCGAACCCAGCGCCATCCAGATCTCGATGAAGCCCAAGGCGGGTGGAACCGCGGTCAGAAGGGAATTCGCCTGGGCGGATGCCAACGACAAGGAAGAGAACAGCTGATGTTTGGAAGCAGCAACGACAAGCGCGCTGCACGTCCCAGCGCCACCAGCACTTACGAGGGCCTCATCGGTCAGCGCATGGTCATCGAGGGCGATCTACGCTTCAGCGGTGGGCTGATGGTGGAGGGCACCGTGAAGGGCTCCATCCAGGCCGAAGACGATGCCGATGCGGTGCTGGTGATCAGTCCGGCCGGTCGCATCGAAGGCCAGCTTCACGCGCCGCAGGTGGAACTGTCCGGTACCATCGACGGCGACATCGTTGCCAGCGAGCGGCTGATCCTTGGCGCCTCGGCGAAAGTGAACGGCAACATCTACTACAAGGTGCTGGAAATGGCCGCCGGTGCCCAGGTCAGCGGCCAGATGATCTTCCAGGAGGCGCCGCGCAAGCGCCTGACCGCGCCGGAAGCCAGTCAGCCCGACGATGCGGTTCTAGCGGACGGTCAGGACTGAGTCGTTCAGGCGACTGCGGGCAGATCGGGCGGCGAGGTGGCAAACAATGGTTCGGGTCAAGTACGCCCGCCAGTCCCGATGGAGACAGAAATGAATGCAAACCCTATCTTCCTCACTGACAATGCGGCCCGCAAGGTCCGCGAACTGATCGCTGAGGAAGGCCGCGACGACCTGGCGCTGCGGGTCTACATCAACGGCGGCGGCTGCTCCGGCTTCCAGTACGGCTTCGCCTTCGAAGAAGGCAGCGAGGACGACGACTTGCGGGTCGAGCAAGGCGGGATCACAGTGTTGGTGGATCCGATCAGCCTGCAGTATCTGGATGGGGCCGAACTCGACTACAGCGAGAGCCTGCGCGGTGCCCAGTTCGTCGTTCGCAATCCCAACGCGAAGACCACCTGTGGCTGCGGATCATCCTTCGCCGTCTGAGTGCGAGCCGTCCGAGTGCGAGCCGTCCGAGCATGGGACGGAGCGCAGTCGGCGCAACCACTTTGCCGCGCTGACCCTCGATCGTCTGGGCGAGTCGCGCAACGAGTTCCGGCTGGACGCGCACATCGACAGCACGCTCTGGTTGAGCGCGCGCGCCGACGGCCGCTTGCTGCTGCGCAAGACCGAGCAGGGCTACACGCTGCGGACCCGCACCGATCGCACCGACCCCGCCCTGCCCTGGTGCCTGCTCGGCCAGTTCGAAGGGCGCACTTATCTTCTGGAATGCCTGTCCGACGATCAGGCTATCGAGCCGGCGGAGGATGCCAGCTGGGTTGACCTGCGCCTCAGCGCAGAACGCCTGCCCCCCTTCGAATCCGGTCTGGCCGCCTACGCCCGCGCGCTGGCGCTCTGGCGTGGTCGGCATCGTCATTGTGGCCGCTGTGGCGCGCCGACCGAAGCCCACTCCGCCGGGCATCGGCTGGTGTGCACGCGCCAGACCTGCGCCAGCGAGCACTTTCCGCGCATCGATCCGGCCATCATCGTCGCGATCTCGCACAAGGGTCGGCTGCTGCTGGCACGCCAGGCGATCTGGCCGGCTCGGCGCTATTCAGTGCTGGCCGGCTTCGTCGAGCCGGGTGAGACGCTGGAGGACTGCGTCCGTCGCGAGGTGATGGAGGAAGCCGGGCTGCGGCTGGCCAACTGCCGTTACCATTCCTCCCAACCCTGGCCCTTTCCGTCGGCCTTGATGGTTGGATTCACCGCCGACGCAATCGACGACCGTATCGTCCTTGGACCCGAGCTCGAAACCGCGGATTGGTTCGATCCGCAGACGCTGGTCGCCGCCGTCCGTTGCGCGGACCTGCAACTGCCGACGGCACTCTCGGTGTCCCGACGGCTGATCGAGGACTGGTATGAAGGCCAGACTGGTCGGGATTTGAATGGGGCGTTGGTCGGGGACTGAGTTGGAATATGGTAATTCTGTGGTCGCAAGATGGAAGTCGGGGTCGGGGTCGGAATCGGAATCGGCATCGGCATCGAAGGCAACGACCTGGTTTTGGCCACGAAGGACTAGCCGTGCACTGGGCAGCCATCCAGGACGCCGGCCGGAGTGCCGCCGTACTCGACCTGTTCGTACCGATCCTGAATACGGTGTGGCGGCGTGGCCACACGGTTAGCGACGAGGACGGGCACACCGAAATGAATCGATTCCGATTCCGATACCGATTCCGACCCCGAGGGGAGATCGCTGCCGAAGGACTGCCGGCGCCACGGGACGGATCGGAAAGGCGAGTTGTCTCGCACCCCCCAACGCCCACCCCGCAGGATTCTCGCTCCGGGCCCGCTACAATGCCCCCTGTACCCCCCGGCGAAGCCTAGCTCATGGCCCTGACTCTCATTGTCGTGCTGATCGTTCTCGCGGTGTCCATCGCCGCGCCCGAACTGACCCGCCTGCGTGATTACAGCTGGCTCAAGCGCTGGGTGGGCTGGCTCAACGAGCGGCTCGGCCTGAACGCTCTGTGGACCCATGGCAGCGGGCTGCTGCTCAGCGTCGGTCTACCCTGCCTGGGTCTGCTGATCGTCGATGCGCTGCTGGGCGACGCGCTGTTTGGATTGCTCGGCGTGGTCATCTCGGCGGTCGTCCTGTTCTACGCCTGGGGCCCGCGTGACCTGGACCTGGATGTCTCCGATCTGGCCACCGCCACTGACGACGAGGCACGTCAACGCGCACTGCGCTCACTCGGCGCGTCCGACACCCAGACCGCCGGCGTCGACCGGGTCGAGCTGGTCTTCGCAGAGGCCCTGCGACGCTGGTTTGGCGTGCTGTTCTGGTTCGTCCTGTTCGGCCCGGTGGCCGCACTGGGCTTTCGGCTGGTTCAGCTGCTGTCGGACCGCAGTGAGCTGATGGGCGAGCTGCCTTATGCGCAAAGTCTCGCCAGTCGTCGATTGTTTGAGGCCCTGGCCTGGCTACCGGCACAGCTGATGGCTCTCGCTTTGGCGCTGGCGGCCAACTTCGATGCGGTCAGCAAGGCCTGGCGCGAACATCATGCCAGCCACGGTCAAGGCATCCTGCATCTGGATCTGAGCTTTCTGGCAAGCACTGCGCGCGCCTGTATCGAATTCGATGATGTCGACGAAGTGGAAACGCCAGCCCAACCACGAGAGCTGGTCGCCGAGCAGTCGCTGCAACTGGTCTGGCGCATTCTGATCGTGTGGCTGACCGTGCTGGCGCTGGTGGTGCTGGTGCAGCTACTGGGCTGAACTCAGGGTCCGCGCAACAATAACTTTCTGCATTCGGCCGCCCCTGGACCACGCCAGCGGCGTTGCGCTTCTTGGCAAGTGGGACAAAAGGCCATTCCCTGCGAAGCGCGCCTTGCTGGCGAGACCCAGGGACGCCCTCGGTGCAACGGACGTTATTGTTGCGCGGACCCCTCAGCCCTCGAAACCGTCGCGCATGATGATTTCCACATCATCCGGACAATGATCGATGCGCACGATCGGCTTGTTGAACTCGAAGATGCCGACTTCCGGACTCCCACACACGAAGTACCAGCGCATGATCCAGGACCTGCCGGCCATGCCGCTGGGATCCAGGTCACCTTCATAGCGCGGATGCATCGGCAGGCCACAGGTACCAGGCGGGAAATTCGGCGAGGTCGCCACCTGGTAGCAGGTCTCGATCGCCAGCGCCAGGCCATCAAGCGAATTCCAGCTGTTCGGATCGAACGGATCGGTGCTACCGAAAATGCCTTCATTCTCGGTCCAGCCGGCTATGTAAGCACCGTTGCTGAGCGGAAAGCGTTGCCGCATGCAGGCATCGGCAGCCCCGCCTTCGTTCAGAAACAGGTCTCGAGTCGTATAGATCTGGACGGTTGGCGACAGACACGCGTCGCCGGCCATCGCGCTGCTCCATGGAACGGAAGCCAGTATGGCGGCGAGCAGGGTGGGAATGGGTCGGTAAGGCATGATCATCGGCGTTCCTGTGCAGAAGCGGTCCGCAATACTTGACAAGTATCCACCTATTCGCTTTCCAATCAAGGATTTTGCGCACATTCTTGATGTGGGATGGGCGTTTTGGGGTCGGGCTCGGGGTCGGGGTCGGTATCGGAATCGATCCTGGCCCGGCGTATCCGACCGCCTCCTCGTGAACCTTGGAGACACGCCGCCCCCAATTCCGATGCCGATGCCGATGCCGATGCCGATTCCGACCACGACTCCCGGCTTCGCATCACTGCATCAGTTTGAATCACGCCCCCGCGTCACCCGCGTGCTTGACTGCCACTGAAACTGCGCGTCGAATTGCACTTGCCACACCTCAGCCCGGCCGTACACCCTCAGCCCTCAGCCCTCAGCCCTCAGCCCTCAGGCGTCCATGATCCATCAACCCATCCTCTGGTATTACGACCCGATCTCGCCCTTCGCCTGGCTCGCCTGGCACGCAATGGGCGAGGCCGGCCTGCACGAGCGCATCGAGCCGCGCCCGTTGTTGCTCGCCGGCTTGCTGCAGGCGCATGGCCAGCTGGGTCCGGCCGAGATTCCGGCCAAGCGCCGCTTCACCTATCGCTACGCGCGCTGGCTGGCGGCCCGGCACGGATTGTCGCTGCGCTTCCCTCCGGCCCACCCCTTCAACCCGCTGCCGGCTTTGCGGCTCGCTCTGGCGGCCGGCAGCGATGCGTCGGTCGTCAGCCGTCTGCTTGATTTCGTCTGGCTCGAGGGCCGCGATCCCAGCCGGCCTGATCAGGTGGCGGCGCTGGCCGAACGGCTAGCCATCACCGATCCGCAAGCGGCCCTGGCCGATCCCGAGATCAAGCAGCAACTGCGACGCAATGGCGAAGCCGCGCTGGCATGTGGCGTTTTTGGCGTCCCCACGGCGGTACTCGGCGACGAGTTGTACTGGGGCCAGGACGCCGTTCCGATGTTGGTCGATCGACTGCAGCAGGGCTATCGCTTCAATGACGCCGAGATGTTGCGGCTCGACGCGCTGCCTGTCGGAGTTGAGCGGCCGAGGGGGCTAAGCTGAGTTCGGGGTCGGGGTCGGGGTCGGAATCGGAATCGGAATTCAGGGCAACAAGACTAGCCGTGTACCGGGCAGCCATCGAATACGTCGGCGGGCGTTCCGCCCTTCTCGACCGGATCGTAGCGTTGCCGACAAAGCGGCGGTGGGCTGCCTCGTTCGCGAGGACGAGGCCGACTACGCCGGGTAACAGATCGATTCCGATTCCGATACCGATTCCGACCCCGACGGGAACTCGCCTCCTCAGGTGTCCCGAACAAGATGCTCACCAGATCGGCGCATGGCTGGAGCCCAGCCCGCACTATGGTCATACTTGCGCGCCGCCCGCCGGAGATCACAGGAAGTATGAGTCTGGACCGTGAAATCGCACTTTGGCCGCGGCCGCCGGTTGACGATGGCAGTGCGTTGACCTTTTGCAGTACCTGCGTCTTCGGCCAGCTCTGTTTGCCGAGCGGCTACGACAAGACGGCCCTGGGCGAACTGCACTGCCTGATTGACCATGTCGGGCCGTTTCACGCTGGCGACGAGATCTTTCGCACCGGGGACGAATTCAACGCCGTCTATTCGGTCCGCGCCGGCGTGATCAAGACTCTGCTGCGCGATGACCGGGGCCGGGAGCAGATTCTCGGCTTCTATACGCCCGGTGATCTGATCGGGCTGAGCGCCGTGTATGGCGATCACTATCCGTGCACCGCCGAAGCCGTCGATACCGTGATGCTGTGCCGCTTCTCCTTCCCAGCCATCGCCACCCTGTCGACTCGGGTGCCCGACCTGCAGCGCACGCTTTTTGCGGTGATGGCGCGTGATCTGGGCAATGCGCAGATGCAGAAAGGCGACTACAGCGCCGAGGAGCGCTTTGCCGCCTTTATCCTGAACTGGGCCGACCGGCTCGCCCAGCGAGGGTTCTCGGGCCACCGCTTTACTCTGCCGATGGCCCGCGCAGACATCGCCAATTTCCTGTCGCTGGCGCCAGAAACAGTCAGTCGGGTGCTGCGCCGGATGATCGACGACGGACTGCTCGCGGTCAGTCGACGGGAAGTCGAGATCCGTGATCGGGAGGCTCTGACCCGGCAAGCGGCGGTGTTGCTGTCGCGGGCTTAGGCGGTTGGCAAACCGGCGAAGTGGCCGCGTCGTTGGGCCGCAGCACTTTCGTCGCCCGTTATTGCCGATCGGTGCCCGAGCGATAGCCTGAGGACTCATCCGATTGGGCTCAGCGGCGCTCTTGCTGCTTCGCTTGACTCAGATCATGGTCGATCGATGAGCACCCGACGACGATCGCAAGCAGACCTTTGACCGCCTCGTCAGCGAACACGCCCGCGGTCTCGCAGTTCCCGGACGCTGTGCCCTGTGCCCTGTGCCCTGTGCCCTGTGCCCTGTGCCCTGTGCCCTGTGCCCTGTGCCCTGTGCCCTGTGCCCTGTGCCCTGTGCCCTGTGCCCTGTGCCCTGTGCCCTGTGCCCTGTGCCCTGTGCCCTG
>JBGTIE010000426.1:0-5495 GCA_041745855.1 Lysobacterales bacterium
GCCGGCCACCTCGCGCATGGTGGATCGCGGCGAAAATTGCGGCTGGGCGGGCGCGAGGGACCAGCCTACGGTGCTCGCGATCCGGCGCGGTCTCGCTATTCCCGGCCACGGTGTACCGAGATCGAGGCACGAGAAGCGGCCAAACCTACGCGGGTCCGTGCACTTCCCGCTCCGCGCAGTGGCCAATGAACGGGCAGCCATACGGCGTTCGGCAATGCGCGCCGGCCGCAATCGCCGGCTCTTCTTTCGCAAGGACCTCTCGAAACCGATGCACCCACTTGGGAACCTCCGGCAATCGGTCTTCGATGGTGGACGTAACATCGACCAAGCGCAGCACACCGGTGTAGTCACCTTCGTCGGAACGGACGAAAGGACGATCCATCAGCGCCAGCAGCGTGCGCCGCAGCGGGACGCCGGCGCCGCGCGCGACCCAGGTCTGCACCGCGCAATCGTCGAGGAAGTACTGCTTGACCCGGACGGTGGACTTCACCTCGATCAGATCGAAGCCGTCGCCGACCTGACGCAGCGCATCGACGCGGACGACTACGTTCTGGTGACTCAGCGCGGCCTCGAAGATGTGTGGTGGCGGCTCGCTCGATTGCAGCAGCGCGGTGGTCCGGTTGACAGCCGCGGCGACGTCGTAGCCGCAGTCCACCAACTCACCCTCGCCCAACAGTTGCCGGGCCAGTTCGCCGAAGGCGATTCCCTGTTCCAGCCGCGCCGACTGCGCTTCGCCAAACTCACGCAGGTCGGGCCGATGGACCTCCAACCAGATGCGCCGCTCGCACTGTCGGCCAGCGACGATTCGAGACTTGGACAGCCGAGGGGACAGCGTGTCTGCCGTGGATCCGTGTTTGGTTGAAACGTCGGTCGCGAGCGTCATGGCGAATGCTGCCTTTGCGGGGCGATATCACCAGCACTCTGGACCTTTTCCGCGACAAGCAACGTCGCGGTGCTTGGAGCCCGTACAGTGCTGAGCTTCAATCGGGCGTCTCACTTAGCGTAATCCGCACCTCGCCGAGGTCGTGATAGCTCGAGCCAATGCGCAGCGAAGCGTCGGCGCCATAAGGTCCGCAGACGGAGATCAGTAACTCGTAGCCGCTCGGTTCGCAGTCGGCATCCACTTCGGCGCGTGTCTTGGCCGCAACCAGGTCGAGCAGTTCCCGCTCCTGCTCCGGCGACAGTTCAATCAGCATGAGTCTATTCCTTGAGTATGAAATTCGAAGCGCACTGCGACGAGCGAGAAGTTGTCCGGCGCGCCAGCAGCGATTACGAGCTCGCGTGTTTCCCGGACCAGTGTCACCGGCTGCGCGTGCTCGGCCATAAGCCCGTTCCACGTCGACTCCCCAAGCACGTCGTGCACGCCGTCGCTGCACAGAATCAGCATCTCGCCGTCGTGAAAAGTCGCCGACTCGTAGTGGATGGCGAAACCGGCCTCCTCCGGATCAGCAATCAGGCAATCGCTCAACGAGTCGTAGATGCTGGCGTACTCCACGCTGGCATCGGCCGCGCCGGATTCACGCAAGCGATTGAGCTCGGTGTGATCGCGGCTGAGCTGCACCACCTCGCCGCTGGCCGAACGTCGATAGGCACGACTGTCGCCGACGTTCAGGACTACAACGCGCCGACCGACGATATGAGCTGCAACCAATGTCGTCGACGCGCCGTAGCTCGCACGCTTGCGGGTGAGTTCATCGCAGTACAACTGATGCGCCGCCCGAACCTGGCGCGCGGACATCATGGGATCGACCGTAATGGCCTGACGCTCAGCCTTCACCCTGGCCAAGGCCGCGAGATACCGACGACTCGCCAATGCGGCCGACGGACTGGAAGCCACGCCATCGGCGATGGCGACCAGCAGATCGTTTTCGGTCAACTGTTCGCTGTGCAGCAGGTGAGGTGACTGGATGACCCTATCGTTGAAGAGGATGGCGTCTTGCTGTTGTGGGGGTGAACCTCGGTGGGTGAGAACGGCAAGCTCGGGCAAGATCATTCTTTTGCGACCAGGAGGGCTTGGCGTCAGCGCGGCACGATCTTCCAGTGCGTTCGCTTTTTCCCGTCTGGCGAGTCGCAACGAGAGACCCGTTCCAGATTCTTCGGAAAATTGCTCATCGTCATCCGGATGATCACGTTGCTAAGCCGGACTATTTGCTTGGTAAGAGCGCTGAACGTCGGCTCAGGGGCTCGAGTGGGACGCATTGCCAGATCGGCATAAGTCTCCGATTTCCAGAGACCCAACTGACTCCTCGATGGCGCCAGCAGGACAAGAGCGAAGCGCAATTGATCCTTATTCGGCACGTGTTCAGCATCCAGGATGAGTCCAAGACGCTCCAGTTTTGAAGCTAGTTGACCGCGCGAAAATGACGACTTGCCCTTGGCCTCGACCAGTACCAGATAGGTCATGCCCTTGTCTTCGACCACTAGCAACAGATCGACATCTTCTTGGTTGCCCATAACATCGTACAAGCGGGCCGGACCGTCCAGGTCAGCGGCCGTGCGCCGGGGGTGGGACGACCCCGCCGGGAAATGACTGGCGCTTCCCGTCTCCCACAGCGCGCCGTGTAGCCAGTCGAGGTGGTAGTCCATCGCGGCGTAGATGCAGCGCGCGGCCTTCGAGAGTTTGATTGCCGGGTCTGCTTCGTCGCCAGAAGGAGCGGTTGCCAACGCATCCGTCAACGCTTTGAAGAAGCTCTTGTGCACCCATCCCTCCGATAGCGGGACTGCGGATGAATCGGTCTCACCCATCAGCGCGAAACGCATCAGATGGTTGCGCTCCTTGGCATTGAAGCGATGCAGGTTGGTTACCAGCTTCTCGGCAATGGACATCGGTGCACTCCTGTTTGGGTATAGGTATTAATGGACCCTGGCCGCGACAAAGTGCGTCGCGGTTGTGCGCTCTTCGGTCAATCCTGAGAACCGCGATCTCCCTTGGGCTTCCGAAACTGCTGAACGAATGCCCTGTACAGGTCATCAAAGGGGAACGGGTCCGAAAGGTTCTCAGGCTTGAACGCCTCTTCGTCGCCGGTCCATTCCTTGTGTGAGCGGCCGTTGTAGGGCGCATGCGGCTGCCCATCGACTTCCACCTGGTAGTTGGGATACTGACCGCTACCGGTTAAACCCAGACGAACCTTCGAGCCGCGGCCAGCGTTCTCGAGCAGCTTCTTCATGAACTTCTCGCCCACCCGGGCAACCACGTCAAAGGCGTCTTTCCATTCAAGGCGCATCATCGTCAATCCGTGTGTGAGGGTTGGCAAGCCTACCCCGCCGGGTACAGGGAAGCACGCCGAGAGGCGGCGCCGTTGAAGGAAAGAGGCCGTTCTGACCCGCGCCGCGCCGCAATGTCCGGTCACCCCATGAACCGATTGTGGGTCCAAGCGGCAGCGAACGATCAACTCGAACGTGTTGGACCCACTTTGGAGTGCGATGCTCTGCATCGCTTTGGATGCTCTTTGGCGGTGGCCACTGGAGATCATTGACGCTACAACGCCTGGCCCAACGTTATGGCGCCCTGGATTCGCCAGCAGGCTGGCTCCTACAGCTGTTTGGCGGCATTGGGCGGACTTTGCGTTCAGATGTTGCCCTGGGCCATTTCGAAAAGCATCCAAAGCGGCGCAAAGCGCCGCAGTCCAAAGTAGAGCGCGGCCTCGCGCGCTGTCGCTCGGAACGAAAATCGAAACTGTACGGGCGCGAGGGGCGCTCTACGGGTGTGGTCGCGCCGGGGCTCGCGTCTGGCGGCTGTAGTCGCCATGATCAACCCTGGTCTCGGCCTCGATGCCTCGGTCCGGCCGTACACGCTCAGCCCTGACCCCACAGCCCTGCAAAACGAGGACCTCCGCCATGAGCTATGAATCCTTGCTCCGCGTGCTCGGCGCCATTCCCCGCTCGGGATGGCACAGCACGCGGGAGATTCATGAGTGTGCGCGGGCGGATGGGCATGAGGTTACGCGGCGGACGATGGAGCGTACGTTGGAGTCGTTGGTGACCTCACCGTATCCGCCGATCGAGGTGCGCGGTGGTGAGCCGGGAAACGGTAAGGAATGGCGCTGGAAGCGCAATCACCGGCTGCTGGAACATGCCCACCACGAAGCGCAATTGGTGGAGAAGCTGCTGCTGCATCGGATGGCGCATCACCTGCTGCCGCCGGCCGCTGCGCAGCGGCTGAAGGAGGAGGCGGTCGCGGCGCAGGGTGAGGTGGCTGGGCTGCAAGACAGCAATGCAGCCTGGTGGGCGGGTCGGGTGCTGGCGCTGCCGCCCGGTCCGCAGCGCTTTCCGCGCAAGTTGGCTGCGGGTGTCTTCGATGCGGTCAGCACGGCGCTGTGGAAGCGGCGGCAGTTGAAGATCGAATACCGCAATCGCAGCGAGGCGGGTTGGCGCGAGCAGGTCGTGCATCCGCAGGGGCTGGTGCAGGATGGTTATCTGTTCTATCTGGTGGCGGCGGCTTTCGAGTATTCCGAGGTGCGGCACTATTCACTGGCGCGCATGCGCAATCCGGAGGTGCTGCCGGCGAACTCACGGGTGATCGAGGATCCGAACTTCGCCGACCAGGTCGCGAAGCAGTTTCATTGGCCCTCTGGCGACCCGCAGCCGATCAGTTTTCGGATTCATGCCGAGCGCAGGATTGAACTTGAGGAGTTGCCGATCAGCGCCGATCAGGTGATCGATCCGGTGGCGGATGACGAGGGCTATCACCGGGTTACCGCGACGGTGGCGTGGAGCCTGCGGCTGGATGCGTTCTTTAAGAGTTTTGGGGAGGAGGTGTTGGTGGATGAGGGGTGAAAAAGCGGACGTAGCGCGGTCCCGGCGCGCGTGGAGTGGCGATTTATGCCCCGGTCCATTTCGCGCCGGCGGCCGCGTCGTGACTTGACCGCACAGCCCCGGCCAAAAGCGCCGGCCGCCTCGCGCATGTTGAATCGGGGCGTGAATCGCAACCGGGCGAGCGCGAGGGACCGGCCTACGTTACTCGCGATCGGGAGCAGGGCGCCGCAGTCCAAAGTAGAGCGCCGGCCGCCTGGCGCTGGCTTTTTCGTAGTGTCAATCGCAACTGGGCAGGCGCGAGGGACCGGCCTACATGGAAGGCGGGCCGGTTAGACTAACGCCCCATGGACGACCTGCAGATAACTGCCGAGGTGTGCTTGCCTGCCAATGCAATTGTGGAGAAGGCGGTGCGCTCGCCGGGCCCGGGTGGGCAGAACGTCAACAAGGTCGCTACCTCGATCGAAATGCGGGCGCAGTTGAATGAGCTGGTGGGGCTGACGGATGCGGCACGGGCGAGACTGGCAGCGGCGCGGGATCGGCGGCTGCTCGACGATGGCACGATGATCATCCAGGCGCATCGCTATCGCACCCAGGAGCGCAACCGGGCCGATGCACGCGAGCGTCTGGTGGCCTTTGTCCGGCGCTATCTGGAGGCACCGGCGGTGCGGATCGCGACGCGACCGTCGCGGGCCGCGAAACGTCGGCGGGTGGATGACAAGAAGGCGCGCGGTCAGGTCAAG
>JBGTIE010000427.1:0-1528 GCA_041745855.1 Lysobacterales bacterium
ATCGGGAAGCGCCGCCTCCCCCGCGCCCAGCCGGAGCCCGGCCCGGAAAGGCTGCTCGCGTAGCGCCAGTTGTGCATGCAGCGCCAGCGGCAGCGCCTGGACCAACTGCAACTTCAAGCGCCCAGGCTGATCGGCGGCAAGCTCCAACTCCAGCGTCAGCGGCGCCGCCAGCGGGGCCGCCTTCGTCATTGGCGCCGGCAGGCCGACGGAGGTCCCGATCAGATCCGTGCGCAGACTGAGCCGGGTAGGCGTCTGCTCGCGCACCTCCAGCGTTCCCTGCCAGCGACTCTCGCCGTTGACCTCGCGCAGAATAGGTGCAAGCAGGTCGGCATGGTCGTCGAACAGGTCTGCAGCGGCGATGCGACCGTCCATACTCGCCCGGAACTGCAGTGCCGGATCGCCGCTGTAGCGACCTCCCAGCGCCAGATCCAGGCGAACCGGCTCGGACTTGCCGAAACGCACTCGCAGGTCGTCGGCGCCAAAGCCGGCGAGACTGTAGCTGGCCTGCCCGCGGACATCGCTCAGACGCGTACCCCATCTGGCGGAGCGAAAATCCAGACCGTCGATACGCACCCGACCATCAAGCTCGGCTTCGCCCAGGTCTCGCTGGAGGGGCAAGCGCAGCGCCAGGCTGGTCTGGACCGGGCCACTGACCTCCATGCCCAGCATCAGGCTGCCGTGGCGGTGCTCCAGGGGCGACTGCCGCAGCAACCGCAGCAGGTCCGCCGCCTCGCCCGCCCCGTTAATCGCCAGTTCCAGGATCGGCTCGCGGTATGTATCGATTTTACCGCTCGCTTGCGCCGGCACCCCGTTGACCAGACCATCGGCCTGATCGATATGGATCGAGCGGTTGACGATGCGCGCTCGGGCGCTATGCACGTCGGCCGCCGGCCAGTCCTCGTGATAGTCCAACTGCAGCGCCGAGCCGCGCGCGATCAGCTCCAACCGTCCCTGCGCCTGGTCGAAAGGCCAGTCGCTCGGCGCGCCACGGTAGTAAAAACTCGCTTCATCGAGCCGGCCGTTGTCGAGCGCGGTCTCCAGCCAGGCGACCGCTTTCGGACTCATCTTGCTGCGTACCCAGAACTCGCGCGAGGGCTCCAGCGGGCCGCTTGCGCTGGCCTCCAACTGCAGCTGCGGAGGCTCGCCGGACACCAGTGACAGACTGGCCCGGGCCTGTGCGCTGGCATCGCGATAGGTCACCTGTACGCCATCGGCGAGCAGCAACCAGGACTGATCTGCGTCACGCACGAATGCAAGCGTCGCCTGCAGCCGTTCCAGCGCGACCGGTGCCGGCCATGCTCCATCCCAAACTACCTGCGGCGGCGCACCGATGATCTCGGCCCAGCCGCCGTGCGGGTCGGCCATCAGTCGCAGGTTCAACCCGTCCACACCTGGCCAGTTTTGTGGGTCGGCGGTAGCGGCCAGATCAGTCAGTTCGGCTTCCAGCCACCAGTCGCCCTCGGCCGGCTGCAGCCAGCGCAGCCGTTCGATGCGGCCACGCGGATGCAACTGATACAGCGCGGCGCGG
>JBGTIE010000428.1:0-17941 GCA_041745855.1 Lysobacterales bacterium
CGCGTCCCCACTCGGAGCGCCGGCCATGGGAGGCGACCGGCCACCACAACGGAACCCCGAGTCGCACTCGGGCAGGGGCGAAGCCCCTGGCTCTGCGCTCTTGCACTTGGAGGCCTGCCCCAAAGCATCCAAAAAATGCAAAAATTCCCCTCCCGATTCCATAAACGCACCCAAAATGGCATCTCTAGGGCGTTTTTACCGCCTTCCCGACGCGGGCTGCTTCCTGTTTGGCCCGCGTGGCACCGGCAAGTCCACCTGGCTCAGGTCAGCCTTGCCCGATGCGGTCTGGCTGGATCTGCTCGACCCCGAAGCCCAGCGCTTGTTTCAGGCGCGACCGGAGCGCCTGAACGAAGTCCTCGCGGCGCGCAGCAAGCCGAGCGATGTGGTCATCGACGAAATCCAGAAGGTTCCGGCCTTGCTCGACGTCGTCCACGCCCAGATCGAATCTGGCAGCGGTCACCGGTTCGTCCTGACCGGCTCGAGTGCCCGCAAACTGCGCCGGGGCAGTGCCAATCTGCTCGGTGGTCGTCTGCTGGAAACCAGCATGCATCCCTTCATGGCGGCCGAACTGGGCGAGGCCTTCTCACTCCAGTGCGCGCTGGAGTTTGGCCTGGTGCCATTGGTCTGGAGCGCATCGGACCCCGCCGCGACACTGCGCGCCTATGCATCGCTGTACCTGCGCGAGGAGGTTCAGGCCGAAGCACTGGTGCGCGATATCGGCGCCTTTGCCCGTTTTATGGAAGCGATCAGTTATTCGCATGGCGCGCAGCTCAATCTGGCCTCGGTGGCACGTGAATGCCAGGTCAGCCGCAAGACCGTCGAAGGCTATCTGGCAATCCTCGAAGACCTGCTGCTTGCCTTCCGCGTTCCCGTATTTCAACGTCGTGCCCGGCGTGAACTGGTCGCCCACGACAAGCTCTACCTTTTCGACGCTGGCGTGTACCGATCCCTGCGCCCACGCGGATCGCTCGACCGCCCCGAGGAGATCGGCGGCGCGGCACTCGAAGGACTGGTTGCGCAACACCTGCGCGCCTGGCTGGCCTACCGCGGCAGCGAAGACCGTCTACACTACTGGCGCACCCGCGCCGGCCTGGAAGTCGACTTCGTGCTGTACGGCCCCGAGACCTTCCTCGCAATCGAAGTCAAGCACGCCCGCAACGTCCATTCACGCGACCTGCGGCCCCTGCGCGCCTTCCTCAGCGACTACCCGGAAGCGACAGCGGTGCTACTCCATCAAGGCCGCGAGCCTCATAGCGTCGTCGACGGGATCCACTGTCTGTCCTGCGAAACGTTCTTGCGCCAGCTCGACCCGAAGCGACCGATCTCGCCTTGATCGCCTCACGCGATGCATTTGTAGGAGCCAGCCTGCTGGCGAATCGCCCTTGCTCCGCTCCTGCTCTTGCACTTGTAGGAGCCAGCCTGCTGGCGAAGCGCGCTTGCTCCGCTCCTGCTCTGGCTCCTGCCCTTGCCTTTGTAGGCCGGTTCCTCGCGCCCGCCAACCAGGATCTTCGTCCCGAACCAGAACGCGCGAGGCGGCCGGCGCTCCTGGTCCGGGAAACTATGTCGCACCCCGTCGCAGCGAGACCGGCGATGAACGTCAAGCCTGGTGGCGACGCTCTTGCTCTTCCTCCCACCTACCAAGAGCAAAGCGGCGCCAGGGCGCCGCACTCCAAAAGGGGCCGCACGCGCCACATTTTGGAGTGCGCTGGCCTGACAGCGCTTTGCTTCTCCGCTCTGGGTCGCCGCTCCGAATCGAGACGCGGCCGCCGGCGCGAAGAAGACCGGGACGAAACTCGAGGCTCAACGCGCGCCGGAACCGCGCTACTTCCAACCGAGGGGCGCTGCGCTTCGGACAAATACCAAAGCCCAGCCGCCTGAACGAACAGCGCTCCAGCCAGCAAGCACCACGCCCTTGAACATCTCCCACCACGGCGCCGTCTCCGGAACAACCGGAAGCTGCCACCGCCTTCAGATCGACGACAAAAATTCGATCCTGATCGACTGCGGCCTCTTCCAAGGCGACGAAAAAGGCGAGTCCGACGAGCTCAAGCGCCAACAAATCGACTTCCCGATCGACGACGTCAAGGCACTGATCATCACCCACGTCCACATCGACCACGTCGGCCGGCTGCCCTACCTGCTAGCCGCCGGCTACACCGGCCCGATCTACTGCACCCAACCAAGCGCCACGCTGCTGCCGCTGGTTATCGAAGACGCGCTGAAAGTCGGCTTCACCCGCAACGAACGCATCATCCGCGCCGCCCTCAACGTCATGCAACGCCAGATCCGCCCACTCGACTACCAGACCTGGCAAGAGCTCGACCTGACCGAGGCCACGCAACGGAACCCCGAGTTGCACTCGGGCGCTCTTACTCGGAACCCCGAGTTGCACTCGGGCGCTTCTACCGGCGAAGCCGGCAATGCTCCTCCTGGGACCGCGGGCGTCCCGCCCGCAGGCTCGACAGCCCAGAAAACCGTCAATGAACAAGCCAAGCCAACCAACGCAAAGCTCTCGGGCGTCCCGCCCAAAGCTCTTCCCGGGACCGAAGAAACCCAACCACCCCCAACCCGCTTCCGCTTCCAACGCGCCGGCCACATCCTCGGCTCGGCCTACGTAGAAATCGACGTCGGACACGGCACCAAAGCCAAGCGCGCCATCTTCTCCGGCGACCTCGGCGCCCCGCACGCACCCCTGCTGCCGGCACCCAAAGCCCCCCAGCGAGCCGACATCGTCGTGCTGGAAAGCACCTACGGCGACCGCCGCCACGAAAGCCGCAAGACCCGAGTCGAGCGCCTCAAGGCCGCCATCGAGCACGCCCTGAGCGACGGCGGCACGGTCATGATCCCGGCCTTCAGCATCGGCCGCACGCAGGAACTGCTGTACGAACTCGAAGGCCTGATCCACAGCCACCCCAGCTGGCGCGACCTGGAAGTGATCATCGACTCACCCCTGGCCGCCCGCTTCACCGCCGCCTACGTTGAGCTCAAACCCTGGTGGGACGCCGAAGCCCACAAGCGCATGCGCGCCGGCCGCCACCCGCTGTCCTTCGAGAATCTCTACACCGTCGACAGTCACGCAGAACACCTCAAGACCGTCGACTACCTGACCCGCACCCGCCGCCCGGCGGTGGTGCTGGCCGCCAGCGGCATGGCCGCCGGCGGCCGCATCGTCAACTACCTCAAGGCGATGATCGAAGATCCACGCCACGATGTCCTGTTCGTCGGCTACCAGGCCCACGGCACCCCCGGCCGCGCGATCCAGCAATACGGCCCAAAAGGCGGCTACGTGGACCTCGACGGCAAACGCTATGACATCCGCGCCAAGGTCCACACCATCGGCGGCTACTCCGCCCACGCCGGCCAGGACGACCTGATCAACTTCATCGCCCGCATGCGCAAACTGCCCGCCGAAGTGAGACTCGTCCACGGCGACGACGACGCCAAGCAAACCCTGCGCGACAAGCTGCTGACGATGGCACGCGACAAGGATCAACCGTTGCAAGTGAGCATAGGCAAGGCGTGGTCATGAAACTTGCCGGTCCCCGCATTGGCCCCTGCAGTCGGTCTTGCCCTTGCTCTTGCCGTTGCATTTGTAGGAGGGAGCTTGCTCGCGAATGCCCTGGCTTTCGCTCTCGCATTTGTAGGAGCCAGCCTGCTGGCGAACGCTCCAGCTCTGGCTCTGGCTCTGGCTCTAGCTCTAGCTTTGGCGCCGGCTCCTGCTCTTGCCCTTGCTCTTGCCGTCGCATTTGTAGGAGGGAGCTTGCTCGCGAACGCCCTGGCTCTGGCTCCAGCTCCAGCTCTGGCTCCAGCTCTAGCTCTATCTCTGGCCCGCGCTCCGCTCTCGCCCCAAACCTTGGTCATTGCGACGGAGCCCAAGGACGTCGAGATCGTCGACTATCACTGAGGAGGATTGCCATGCGAAAGATTCCCTATCCGCATCCCGGCGCGATCCTGATGCATGAGTTCCTGAAACCGATGGGCATCAGTCAATACCGGCTGGCCAAAGAGATCGGCGTGCCGCAGCGACGCATCGGCGAGATCGTGGCAGGCAACCGCGCCGTCACCGTAGACACTGGCCTGCGCCTGTCGCGCTTCTTCGGCACCTCCGAAGGCTTCTGGACCGGATTGCAGCTCGACTATGACGCCGCGGCCGCCAAGGACTCGTTAGCCGAGGCATTGAACCAGATCAGACCTTGGGCGACCGCAGCATGAGATCTTTTGGCGCTGGCCCTTGCATTTGTAGGAGGCTGCTTGCAGGCGACTGGACCGCGGAGCGGTGCGTTCGCTCTTGCTCCGGCTCTGGCGCTTGCATTTGGAGGCTGCTTGCAGGCGATTGGACCGCGAAGCGGTGCGTTTGCTTCAACCCGCCACGCAGGGCCAAAGCCCGCTACCGCGGTCGCCTGCAAGCAGCCTCCTACAGTTCCTGCATGGCTCCCTTGCAAGGCTCTTGCTCTCCACTGGCTATGGGTACTGACCACTCAAACTGTTGGGCCCGCACCTGAACCACAACGCTAAATTCACCAAATGCCCGACACCAACACCACCATCAACGACAAACTCCAGGCCGCCACGCGCCTCCTGTCAGACCATCCCCAGATCCTCCTCGCCGCCCTCTTCGGCAGCCGAGCTCGGGGCGACGCCAAGGCAACAAGCGACCGGGACATCGCCGTCAAATGGCGACCCGACACGGATTGGTTCCTACAACTCGGCGAACACGAACGCCTGCGCTCGGAACTGGCCGGAATCCTGGGCGTGACGATGGCCGACCTGGACCTGGTCGACCTCAAGGGAACCAGTCTCGCCCTGCGCGCGGCCGTCGCCGACGAACGTGTGCCGCTTGCTGATCAGGACGGCCTGACATGGATCCATTTCTGCAGCGCACCTGGCGCGAGTTGGAAGAACACGACTGGTACCTGCGCCATGCGGCTTGAGGTCTATCAGGCGGAAACCGAGATGCGCAGCGAAGTCCGCCTCGTCCACATGAAATGCTGGCTATGACGCACCGCCTGACGCGCAGAGAGCTGTCGGCATACTTACTGACCCGAGGCATCCTGACTACCACCAAGCCAGTTTCGACGCGCTTGGCACGGCGAGAGTTGCGAAGGTGCACATAATGGAGACAGCTTGTATAGGGAGCATCCTTTTGCGGTGGATTCCGATCTCACGGTGAGACTCAATCCCTATTCAGGTGCGAGACGCTATCTGCGGATTTTCCGTAGTCATCTCGGCCGCCGACTCTACCTGATCTTCGCACTGGCCATACTGGCAGCCGCCATGGAAGGTATCGGCATCACGTTACTACTTCCGCTAATAAGTGCCTTGGAAGTAAACCTGCTCGGCGATGCGCAAACGCCGGAGATGATCTCAAAGATCGTTACGGCATTGGGTCTGGAAAAATCACCATTCGGTCTACTGCTCCTGGTGTGGGCCGCATTCCTGCTCAAGGGTCTAATCACGTTTGCCTATCAAGCCTACGGTGGTATTCTGCAAGCCAATCTGCAATACCAGTTGCAGCGACGACTTTACGAAGGAATCATCTCGATCAATTACGCGTTCTATGCAGATCGAAGTACTGGACATTTTGTCAACCTGATCAACTCCCAAGTCTCGGCGTTCTATCAATCTTACGCGACGTATCAACAGTTCATGGTTAACGCCATAAAAGCAATAACGTATCTCGGGATTGCGATGTTAGTCGCGTGGCGATTCGGGCTGATGGCGATAGTTGCTGGCGTAATCCTGATTCTTGCCTTTCGGTACCTCAATTCGATCGTCAAGCAGTTATCCATTGACACGGTATCAGAAATGACTGTGCTTAATAAACTGTTGGTACAGTTGGTTCAAGCGTTTAAGTATCTGACTTCTACGAACAGGATGCCGGAGCTATCGGCCCCTATCGAATCGAGCATGGGTAAGGTCCGCGGTTACCGGCGGCGCCAGATGGTGTGGTTCGGATTCACCTCAGCCCTGACCGAGCCCTTGTCGGTCAGTCTAATTCTAACCGTTATTATAATCCAGGTCGCGCTACTTCACCAGTCGCTTGCGCCAATCTTGGTGTCCATTTTGCTCTTTCATCGTGGCATGACCGCCTTGATGACGCTACAGAGTCAGTGGCAACAAACAATGAACAATATTGGTGCCGTAGAAGTGTTGGAACGCGAATTCGCTGCGATGAAGACACATCGCGATGGTAATGGTTCACGCTTCGCTCCGAATCTGTCCGAAGGAATGGAACTTCGTGACGTGAGCTATGCGTACCCCGGCACGGTTCAACCTGCCCTTAGTCAAGTAGATCTCAATATCCCTGCGCGAAGCACCGTCGCACTGGTAGGCCGCTCCGGCGCCGGTAAGTCCACTTTAGTCGATCTGCTCACACTCCTTTTGCGTCCGTCTGACGGAGATATATATATTGACGGCGTGGCCGCAAGTGAGCTGGAAAAGGGCAGCTGGCGCCGTCAGATCGGCTATGTTTCTCAGGAGACCGTAGTCTTCGATGACAGCATCGCTGCAAACGTGGTCATGCGGCCGGTCACTCCAGACACGGACCAGATGACCCTGGACAGCATTCATCGGGCAATTTCAAAGGCCCATCTGGATGACGTTATCTCTCAACTGCCCGACGGGATTTGGACACAGGTTGGCGAGCGCGGCATACGCCTTTCGGGAGGACAGCGGCAGCGTCTCTTTATAGCGCGCGAACTCTTTCGGCAGCCGCGCTTGCTGATATTGGATGAGGCCACCAGCGCTCTCGACGGAGAATCGGAAGCCCGTGTTCAGGAAAGCATCGATGAACTGAAAGGCGAGGTTACCCTCGTGGTTATCGCACACCGATTGACAACGGTGCGCAAGGCCGACTTGATTTATGTGTTGGAGGCTGGAAGAGTAGTTGAATGCGGGACCTATGAAGATCTGCGAGATCGGCCTGAAGGACAGTTCGCAGCAATGATCGAACTCCAAAGTTTGTGACGCCGCTGTCTATTGGCGCTTGCGAATCATAAAACTGGAAAGCACTGTATGCCGATTTCCGTAAGCGTAATCATACCTACACTAAATCGCTGCGTACTTCTTGAAAAAGCTATGTCTAGCGTAGCGACACTGGAGCACGACGCGGAAGATCAGATTGAGGTCCTGATCGTCGACAACGGGTGTACAGACCAGACATCGGAAGTTGTCGCATCGGCTCAGAGGGGGTATCCATTTCTGCTGCGGCACTTGTTAGAGACTAAGCAGGGATTGAACCATGCTCGCAATCGCGCCGTCGCCGAGGCCCAGGGGGAATGGTTGATTTACCTTGATGACGACATGGAAGTGTCCCGCGGGTGGCTGAGGGGTCTCAAACATGCCATTGAGGGGTTTGCGGTTGATGCGGCAACAGGTCCCGTGGACCCTCGGTTCGAGGGTGGTCGGCCCGAGTTCTTGAGCAAAGCAGTTCTCGATTCGGTCTGCTCGACCTATTCCCACAAGGGGGATCGGTTGCATCTCATTGCACATCATGAGGCGCATCAGTTGCCGGGATGCAACTTCGCGGTCAAGAAGGAACTTGCGCGCTCGGTAGGCGGCTTTCACCCAGGGCTGGACCGGTCGGGTAGTGGCATGCTGGCCGGAGGAGACTTCGATCTCGGGATGCGGATCGTGGCTGCTGGCGCGAGGGTTGCCTACGCGCCAGAGTGCCGCATCACGCACTGGATTTCCCGCGCGAAGATCAGCCAGGCTGGCCTGCGCAAGCGCTGGTATGGATTGGGCCGAACGCAAAGAGTGCTCGAAAGACTCCATCAGTTGGAGGGGCGGAGCCCCTTACGCTGCGCCATCGAACTGGCGCGTGCCGTCTGCGCTTGGTTGCTTGTTACGGTAAAGGGCGATCGAGACGGGCGGGATCAGGCCGCGTATCGCTTCTGGCGGCAGCTCGGATATTTGAGGCCCCCGGAGGTGGTAAAGATGCGGACGAAATCCGTCAACGGTGAGGGAACAACAAATGGCAAGTGAGCCGTCTGCGGCCTCCACCCGATCCGCACCCCGAGAGCCGCCACTGGAAACGTTACTAACGACCTCGGCAGGCGTAGCCCCATGCCAGCAAGTGGCACTCTCGGTTGTCGCGCCCGTGTATGGATGTGTGGGCTGTCTGGAGGATCTTGTAGACCGCATTGAGTCGGCTGTTGCGCCATTGGTGAATTCCTTCGAAGTCATCCTGGTCGATGACGCCGGACCGGGTGACCCATGGAGCCGGATCCTCGAGTTGGCAGAGACACGTCCATGGATAAGGGGAATCCGGCTGTCGCGCAATTTCGGCCAGCACAATGCTATCACCGCCGGATTGTCGGTGACAAAAGGGTCGCGCGTGGTGGTGATGGATTGCGATTTACAAGACCCGCCTGAAGCTATTGCTAAACTGCTTGCGGCAGCCGATCGGGGATTCGACGTCGTATTCGCGCGCCGACTCAACCGTCGAGACAACGTAGTGAAGAAGTTTTTGTCTTGGGTGTTCTATCGAGTCTTGACCTGGTTGACCCAGCAGCCACATGATCACAGCACTGCGAACTTCGGTGTTTTCAGCCGACGAGTGGTCGATGCGGTCGTCGCAATGCCAGAGAGTGAACGCTTCTTTCCTTCACTGGTACGTTGGACTGGTTACTCAATGACGAATGTCGATGTCCAGCATTCGGCCCGTAGTGAGGGAAGAACCGGATACTCAATTTGTCGACTGCTTGGACTCGCAATGAGCGTAATGCTCGCGTACTCAGATCGCCCCCTACGATTTGTAGTTGCGATCGGGGCCGCATTCAGTTTAATTGCTTTCGGACTCGTCGGGTTAGCACTTTATTTATACTTTAAGGGCGAAATTCAGGTTGCTGGGTATACGAGCGTTATTGCGTCAATATGGCTCGTCGGGGGCGCAGTAATAGCATGTCTAGGTGTGATAGGGCTCTATGTCGGTCGCATATTTCTTTACTCAAAGAAGCGGCCGCACTATTTGATCGCTGATATTATAAATAATAGTAGTGTCCCAGTGGCGAGGCCTGAGTGACTCCGAAATACTCTCCCTTGGAAAGTGAGAGGTTCTCGTTGGAGGTGTATCGGTTAGATTTAGACCATGTCGATGTAACCAAGCTCCGAGACGTCGTGGCCGGTGTGCTCTTCGATCTACTAATTATCCGCGTTCCGGCGGGTGACGCGGCAACGGTGCAGCGCGCACTCCACCCACAGCACTGTACAATTCACGCAGATACGCTTATCTACTATGAGCGCATGCTTGCAAAACTCGCTTTCCCCGCCTCAGAGCGGCCTGGTCATTGCGAATTGAAGATAGTTCGTGGTGACCCAAGCATGCGTAGTGAGCTGGAGTTGGCAGCATATGAAATCTTCATGGGATATCGTAGTCACTATTGTGCAAGAGCTGATTTTTCGGTTAAAGCAATTGCTCTGGGATACGCTCAGTGGGCGGAAAAATTGCTTACGAGTGAAGAAGCTGATGTAATGATAGCCACAGTAGAATCCAAAATAGTTGGCTTCCTCGCATGGTCTGCAAATCCGGACATGTCTATCGCAAGTATCGAATTGAACGGAGTGCTTCCGGAGTATCGCCGCCTGGGTGTCTACAGTGCTTTGCTGAGATCCGTTGTGGATATAGCTCAATCGAGAGGTTTCACCCGACTTCAGATTTCAACGCAGGCGCACAATATAGAGGTTCAGCGCGTCTGGTGTAAAGCAGCATTTTTACCGATAAAAGCACTCGACACCCTGCACGTAGAGCGAGCTACTTTATGAATCGATGGTATCCATGGGTTATGGTGATGGGCACGGTACTGTTCACAGTGTACGGCCAACTAATACTGAAGTGGCAAGCTGGAATTGCCGTAGGCGCTTCCGGCGAGGTACGAGGCATGCTTTCAGTTATTAATATGCTGTGTCGTCCTTGGGTTATATCAGCATTTGTGGCGGCATTTGCTGCATCGATCTGTTGGTTAATTGCCCTTCAGTCTCTCGATCTCAGCCGCGCATATCCCTTCACTGCATCCAGTTTTATAATTATCGCCGTATTTTCCGCGACAGTATTCGGCGAACCTCTAGGTATAACTAAGGTAGTTGGGATATTGTTAGTGGTCATGGGTCTAGTGTTAGTTGCTGGCAGTTAACAGAAATGACGGCGACCGAAAGACCGAGAATAGTTGACATCCAGGCCATTTCAGAAGGCCTAACGCGCGATGAAACGGGCGTCTGGCGAACCAGCGATGAGGGAATTGTGTCGTATCCAGTTGGCGGCCACAATGTCTTTCGCTCGATTGAAGACGTTTCTTTCTGGTTTCGCCATCGGAACCGGTGCATTGTTTCTGCTGTTGATAGATTCACGCCGCATGGGCACGGAATCTTTGCGGATATTGGTGGGGGGAATGGCTACGTCTCAGTAGAGTTGAGTCGACACGGCAGACCTGTGGTTCTATTGGAGCCAGGGATCGTTGGTGCGCGGAATGCACTCCAGCGGGGAGTTAAGAATGTAATCTGCGCGCCGTTAAAGAGTGCGAAGCTCAAGGCGGGTGTGTTTGATGCTGTTGGTCTTTTCGACGTGATCGAGCACATCGAGGATGACGTGGACTTTCTCTTGGAAGTCAGTAAAGTGCTTTCTGAAACGGGTCTGTTATTCATCACGGTCCCTTGGAGTTCAGTTCTATGGTCTCGAGCAGATATTGAGGCGGGCCACTATCGACGGTACAGCAAGGTCACGCTGCGCCGGTTGCTTTCGGAAGCGGGATTTCGTGACTTGTACACTGGTTGTCTATTTGGCCCATTGCCTCTACCTGTCTTTCTGATGAGAGCGGTACCGTTCCGACTCGGACTCAACCGCTGGACCGGAGATTCGACTCAGGCATCACGAGATCACGCTGCCGGAAGCTATTTATTAAGCGAGCTCTTGCTGAAAGCGCTTTCATATGAGCCATGGTGTATCTCTCGGGCGCTGCCCTTGCCATTTGGTGGAAGCATCATTTCGGTAGCCGTAAAGGACTACTAGCAAAATATGTCGGAGATTTCGTACCGGCAAAGTTTAGTGCCTTTTTAACCCTATTCGCTATGGAACCTAACCACAGAAAGGTAGTCGATACGTGAACTGTCTTCAGTGAACTGGGCTAAAGGATCTGGATGACGGCTTTCTCCTTAGTTGAAGTCGGAGGTGAAGTGGTTTGGCGGCTGAGCATGCACTATTATTGCTTTAATATTCCTGCGATAGCGTACCGGAGGCTTTGTGAGTTGCGATCCGATCCCGTTTAACCGACCTTTTATGAGCGGCAGTGAGCTGGAGATGATCACTCAGGCGCATCGCCTTGGCCATCTGGCCGGGGATGGGGAATTCACTCGGAAATGTCACGAGTGGCTCGAAACCAAAACGGGTTGTAGCAAGGCGTTGCTTACTCACTCCTGTACCGCGGCATTGGAGATGGCAGCATTGCTGCTTGATCTGCGGCCGGGCGACGAAGTGATCATGCCTTCATACACCTTCGTTTCTACAGCAAACGCCTTCACCCTCCGTGGTGCTGTGCCGGTATTTGTGGACATCCGCTCAGACACACTTAACATCGATGAAGCCCTGATCGAGACTGCTATCACGGCACGTACCCGGGCCATATGTGTGGTGCATTATGCGGGCGTTGCGTGTGAGATGGACACTATTCTAGCCGTGGCGTTGCGTCACGGCCTGGCGATTATCGAGGACGCAGCGCAGGCCGTGCTTTCTCGCTACAAGGGGCGCGCGTTGGGCGCGATTGGTGACCTCGGTGCCTACAGCTTCCACGAAACAAAGAATATCATTTGCGGCGAAGGTGGATCGCTACTCTGCCGCGATCCCGAGTACGTCGGACGTGCAGAAGTGTTACGAGAGAAGGGCACAAACCGTAGCCAGTTTTTCCGTGGTCAGGTGGACAAATATACTTGGGTGGATGTTGGATCGTCTTACCTGCCAGGTGAAATAACTGCAGCCTTCCTGTTCGCTCAGATGCAGCAAGCTGAGGATATCACCGCAAGACGGATAGCAATATGGGACGCCTACCACAGGTGGGCCGAACCGCACGAGCGTGCAGGCCGCCTGCGTAGCCCGGTCGTTCCATCTCATTGCCAGCATAATGCGCACATGTATTACCTGCTCCTCCCCACCTTATTGGCGCGCTCGCAGTTTATCGCAGCGATGCGGAAGATGGGAATCCAAACTGTATTTCACTACGTGCCGTTGCACACATCCCCCGCGGGACAGCTCTATGGGCGCACTTTCGGAGAACGGCTTCCCGTCACCGATTCCGTGGCCGAGCGTCTCGTCCGGTTGCCACTGTGGCTAGGTCTGGAGGGACAATTGGATCGCGTCTTGACCGCGGCCGATCAGGTGCTCGATGGTCTGGACAATGTTGCTTACCCACCTGACAGTTGCTAGCAATCGATGGGCAAGCTGCCATGGGTGGCGGTGCGTCGGTTCCATCAAGACGCATTCAACTTGGTAGCAATCCACTTCAACTTGGGTTTGGTCCAGGTAGAGGTGTGCAATTGGTGGGTTCATCGCTTTGGGGTCTAATTGCTTGCTAAATGTTAAGACGGACTTTTAATAGTGGCGTACCGGCAGCGCGACCTCGTTTCTGTTGTCATCCCTTGCTTTAACGCCGAGCGATACGTCATTGACGCCATCGAGAGCGCAACGGCGCAGACGTATCCATTTCTAGAAATTGTCCTTGTCGATGACGGCTCCACTGACTCGACCCTCGATATATTGTCGCGGTTTGACGGAAGGGCGACCGTGCTTACTGGAGTCAACCAAGGCGCATGCGCTGCTAGAAATCGCGGTCTTACTGTAGCGCAGGGGAGGTGGATTCAGTTTTTGGATGCGGACGATCTCTTGCACCCGCGGAAGGTAGAGCTGCAGATTCAGCACGCCCAGTCTTTGTCAAGTCGATGTTCGTCAATATGCCTGGGAAGAGAACAGTCTGGTTCTGGCTTTCTCCATAGCCAATACCAGCGTCGCCTCGGCTCAGGGCGAGACATCGTCGACTTCCTTTTGCACGGTGTTCTTGCGACGCCCGCACCTTTACATCGACGTGAAGCGCTTGAATCCGTGGGGGGATTTGACGAGAATCTGGTGTGTGCGCAAGAGTACGACTTGCACTTGCGGCTTGCATGTAAGGGCTGGGAATTTGATCAACTATACGAAACGCTTTTCACCGTACGCCGACAGCCCGAAAGTGTTTCGTCTGACAGCTTGAAAGTTCTTCGACAGATGCCTAATGTGCTTCGCCGAGTCCACGCGCTTCTCGACTGGGACGACCACGACAACGATATCCGGCGCCGCAGTTTGGCGGTTGCCATGGCTCGTACTGGCTATCGACTGAAGCAAGGAGGCGCAGACTTGGAAGGGCAGTCTCTGATTGAAGAGGCGCTGTTGCTGGATGACGATGCAATTGCACAAGCTTGGACTCGGCCATGGCGACCATTGGTAAGATTGCTAGGGGCTGAGTTGACCGGAAGGATCTATCGGCGGTTTCGCACTCGATGATAGAGTTACCTGCAAGGTTCCAAGTTCTAGAGTCGCGTACATTCATTTTTAGAACCTCCTTAATGCCATTCTCCGTCAACACTCGATTCGCCGAAAGGAATCTGTTCAGTGAGCCCTGATATTCTGCTTCTGGCCCATCGTGACGGACTCAACTCAATATTCGAATCGGTCGTAGCTGCTCCTGCATCGAAACTTTCCGCGCTCGGCTACCGCGTCGATGTCGTAGTGTTCGCGACTCCCGGTGAACTACTCAAACCGTCCATTAGGCGTCGTTGGCGGAAGATGACGCAGGGCCTTGAAAAGAGGATCTCCGGTCACGTTTACACCTTACCAGGCGCGAGGAAATCGTCTCCGAGCCTGCGATGGGAGTCTTTACTGTTGCGTGCGTGGGGGAGGTGGCGAATAGGAAGTCGTGCTACCGTAATCTTCTGTTCTGGAACGATTGCAGGTGTGCTCGGCTGTCAATTGCGTGATAGCTTGTCGAACTGCACTTCAATCTATCACTCTCTTGGGCCTGATGCTGATGAGTTCCTTTATGCGCATGGCATTGCTTCATTGTCCGATGCGCCTCCGCAACTTGTGTCAGATGCACACCGAAGGCTAGATCTGCAATCCACTGCGTACCGGGAAGCAGATGGCGTCATCACCATTTCTGCGCCGATGCGGGAACACGCAATTGCACGCTATGGGGTTCCTGAGTGCCGATTGCTACATGCTCCTTGCTTCGTTGATTCAGAAGTGTTCGCAAACGAAGCCAAACAGCGCGATGAAACACGACGCGTACTCGGTGTGGGTGATTGCTTCGTTGTGGGCTATTGTGGGAGTACACTAAACTGGCAGCTATCGGCAGAAACGATTTCACTACTCCACGTAATATCAAGGCACCAGACGAGAACAGTTTTTCTTGGGCTTACTCAAGGTCCTCAGCGTATGAAGCAACTGTTGCTGGAAGCTCAGTTCCCGCTTGATCGCGCGACTATCGTCACGCTTCCCTGGCAAGTGGTTCCCCGATATCTTGCGGCTTGTGATCTAGGTATTCTCGGACGAGGGCTTTTGGGAAGCAGGCACATCGTGAATCTGCAATCATCACCGATCAAGTTTGGGGAATATCTTGCATCGGGCACACCCGTGCTTATGAGTGACTCAATTGGAGATTTTTCGGCAGCAGCAGCCGAACAGCGACTTGGGGTAGTGCTCACAAGTGGCTGCTCCAGCGATGACGCGGAATCTCTCTTGACTGACTTCATCGACGA
This sequence comes from Lysobacterales bacterium, assembly GCA_041745855.1. GTDB lineage: Bacteria > Pseudomonadota > Gammaproteobacteria > Xanthomonadales > SZUA-5 > JAWLAT01. The sequence continues at coordinate 14,773 of JBGTIE010000428.1, forward strand.
CTATCAGAGTCATCAGCTAGATTGGCGCCTTCGCTGCATGCGCTATGCTCGCGAGGTTTTGGATATAAACAAGTTCGCTGAGGACATTGGTGAATTTGCATTGAATACGCACAACAAGCGCTTTGCTGACCGCGCACGAAGTTCGTGAAAGAATGGATGATTAGTTTGATTTAGATTATGGTTAAATCGCATAGATGAGAGATGTAGAATCGGTGCAGGACGTTCGTCCACGCGATGGGATTGCGCAGGCGGGATTTCTAATCTGCATGCTTGTAGTGGCGTATTTGGCAACCCATATTTACCGGTTGCTGTTGCATCCGCTCGTCTGGAATGACGAGATTCAGTGTCTCGAACCAGCGATCCGTATTCTGGCAGGTTACGGCTTCACATCTGCGGGCCATGACTACGTGGCTCTCGGCGACTTCATGCCTGGCCCACCCGTTTACTACTACGCACTTGCGGGGTGGATGCAAGTGTTCGGCGATTCAATGGTGAGTGTGCGTGCCTTCGCCATCGCTATCGGCTTGATCAGTGTATGTTTGCCCTTGCACGCCTTGCTCCGTTCCAGCATTCTCCGAATGGACGTGCTGCTGCTCCTTTCACTTCTGATGCTTCTGATGGGCCAGCCTTTGACGGTTGTAGTGCAATCGATGCGATATGACTTAGCCGCGCTGCTGATTTTGGCTCTTGCCTTCCCGTTAATGCTTGGCGGGCGCAAGGAGGTGGCTCAGGTTATCGCTGCGCTTGCCGGAGGGGCTCTAGTTTGGTCCAACTTTACCGTCGCTGCGAGTTTCGTGGCGTTCCTTATTGGTTACGCGCTCATTGTCGATCGGCGGCAGTGGGGACTTGCTGCCGGTGCCTTGTTCGGGAGCGTGATTGGAAGCGTAAGCTTTTTGGCATTGCTATACTATTTCGATGCGATGTCTGACTTTCAGGCTAGTTTGGCTCACTCTTCCCGCGGGTGGTCGACGACTGGGCTGATTGTCGCAAGCCTGAAAAGCGTTATCTACGACCGTAGTGCAATTCTTTTGATTGTGTTGGGAATGTTCGCGATCTGGTGGTTACGCCGTTCGCGTGATCAAGGGTGGCGACTGGCGCTGCTCGCTGTCGGCTGGCTGGTTATCGCGCCAATTGTATTAGTGAACCTGCTCCATCTGACGTTTTACTATCAATGGGTGATAATCCTTCCAGCTTTGTTCATGCTCGCCATCGTACTCCAGAGGTGCGAAGGCAAGCGGTTTGTTACCGCGGTGTTTGTCGTTGCGGTTGTGCTGAGCGTGGCCTCAGGAATGGGGCAGACGGTAATACTTGCTACGCTCGAGCATGACGAGCGAAATCCGGATAGACTGGAGCAGTTCGTGCAACAGAATTTAGAAAGTGTAGGTATCAAAAGGTCTGAGAGTATTGTTCTGACAGATGCCTCAACGTATTACGCGGTTAATGCTACACGCGTTCGCCATGTCTACTCCGGTGGTGCGAAGCAGTTCTCAAGTGACGTTGCTGAATCGATCGATTTGGCTTTTCTTGATACTGCGTCTGTGAGATATCGTTTCGGGGATAGTTCGCGTGATAGCGCTTGGTTGCAGGCTTATTTAGGCGGTGACTGGAAGCTGGATCAAACGTTGACGGTAGAACGGAGCGCGCTACGTCAACGCTTGGCACCAGCAAAGCGGAATACACTTTTTGATGTTCAAGTGTATCGCAGGGTCAAGGAGTGAACGAATCTCCGCTTCTTGTTACTGGTGCGGCAGGCTATATTGGTAGCCACGTGGTGCGTGGGTTGTGTGAGCGGGGTTTCGCAGTTACTGTGATAGATGATCTGAGTACCGGCGACCAAGATGCGCTTCCGTCAAACGTCGCGTTTTACAAGGGTTGTATAAGCGAGACGAGGTTGCTGGATCAGGTTCTAAAGGGCGGGGTGCGTGCTGTCCTGCATTTTGCTGGTAGCGTGTCCGTTCCTGAATCAATGTTCAACCCGTCCCGTTACTACTGGAATAATACGCTAAATACTTTACACTTAGTTGAAGCCTGCTGTCGGCACGACGTGGAATGCCTTGTGTTTTCTTCGACAGCAGCTATCTATGGGAATCCGGAACGTGCTGATCCGGTAACGGAGCAGTCCCGGATCAATCCGTTGAACCCTTACGGTGCTTCCAAGGCCATGTGCGAACGCCTGATCGTTGATGCAAGCCGGGTGCATGGCCTGAGGTATGCAAATCTGCGCTACTTCAACGTTGCAGGGGCCGATCCCGAGGGTGGTTTGGGACCACAATCTGCCGAACATGTGCCCAACTTGGTCAACAGTTTGTGCGCAGCATTACTGTCCGAGTCCGGGCGCTTCACTGTTTACGGAAATGACTATGGCACAGCGGATGGTACCTGCGTCCGGGACTTCATTCATGTGTCGGATCTGGCCGTTGCGCACGTCCAAGTGCTGGAGCGACTTCTGGCCGGTGGCGACTCCATTACTCTGAACTGCGGATACGGACGCGGTTACAGCGTGCGTGAGGTGCTGCAGGCGGGGGAGCGCGTAGCGGGTCGGCGTCTGGACGTCAAGGTGGCTCACCGAAGGGCTGGAGATCCCGCGAGCGTCATAGCGGATGTCAGGCTGTTGCGGCACGTACTTCCATGGCAGCCGCGCTACGACGATCTAGAGACGATGGTCCGCCACAGCTACCAATGGCACGCTCGCGCACTTGGCTGAGTATGGACGAGTTGCAAAAGTTGCCTTGGTCGTTTCTGGTCGGATGTATGGAGGTGGGCAGCGTGTGGCGCTGGACTTGCGCAAGTGTCTGCAACAGGTCGATGGCTACACGATCGAGCTGTGGTTGCTCGGCGAGTGCCCTGAGACCAAGGGACTGGCCGGTGTTGTCGTCGACTATGACGGGAGCTACAACCATCCGTTGACGGTGCTGGGGACGGTGCGGCATCTGCGGCGCCTGCTCGATCAGCGGCGACCGGACATCGTTCACACGCATGGTTGGGATGCCGATCTGCTGACGTCACTGGCTTTGCGTGGGCGTTCTGCCAAGCAGGTGGTGCATCTGCATGTGCTGACGGATTGGCTGGGTTCGCGGCTGTGGCGGCATGCCGTGCGGCGGCGCGTGGCGCGGCTGATGCTTCGGCGGGCGGGTGCGACCGTTGCGGTATCGGCCGCGGTGGCCGAGAG
>JBGTIE010000429.1:0-3421 GCA_041745855.1 Lysobacterales bacterium
CGCAACGCCTCGCGCGGCTCGCTGCAGCCGGCCAGCGCCTCGCCGATCCGCTGCTGCAAGGCTTCCGGCACCGGTTCGAGCCGGATCAGCGCATCGACGAACAGCCGAAAGCCCTGGGTCGTCGGTATCCGTCCGGCCGAGGTATGCGGCGCTGCGATCAGGCCCTGTTCTTCCAGCTGCGCCAGCACATTGCGCACCGTCGCCGGACTCAGATCCAGCCCGCACTCGCGCGCCAGCGTCGCCGAGCCTATGGGCTCACCGGCGCGGATGTAGTGTGCGACCAGATCATGCAGCAGCTTGCTCGCACGCTGATCCAGCGGATTGCTCATCGCGGGCGTGGCCTATTCTGGATGCGCTGGAGTTGGGGCCGATCGGGCAGGATGCAAGACCTCGCCCGGACCCGTCATGCCGGTAGACTGACGCAGACCTCAATGCCGCGCCGATCCGATGACCGACCGCCTGATCCTGACCCGCCCCGATGATTGGCACCTGCACCTGCGCGATGGCGCGGCGCTGCGCTCGGTGCTGCCGGACACCGCCCGCCAGTTCGCCCGCGCCATCGTCATGCCCAATCTGAAGCCGCCGGTAACCACGACTGCGCTGGCGGCAGCCTATCGCGAGCGGATCCTGGCGGTACGCCCGGCGGACTCGGACTTCCAGCCGCTGATGACCCTGTATCTGACCGATCACACCACGCCGGACGAGATCGAGCGGGCGGTCCAGTCGGGATTCATCCACGCGGTCAAGCTCTACCCGGCCGGCGCCACCACCAACAGCGATGCCGGCGTGACCGACCTGGCCCGCTGCTACCCGGCGCTGGAAGCAATGCAGCGGCTTGGCCTGCCGCTGTGCGTGCATGGCGAGGTCACCGATCAGCACATCGATCTGTTCGACCGCGAAAAGGCCTTCATCGACCAGAAATTGATCCCGCTGCGACGCGATTTTCCGGCGCTGCGGGTGGTCTTCGAGCACATCACCACCCGCGAGGCGGCCGACTACGTGCGCGAGGCCGAAGGCGACATCGGCGCGACCATCACCGCCCATCATCTGCTCTACAACCGCAACGCGATTTTCGAAGGCGGCGTGCGCCCGCACTGGTACTGCCTGCCGGTGCTCAAGCGCGAGCGCCACCGTGAGGCCCTGGTTGCCGCCGCCATCTCCGGCAATCCGCGCTTCTTCCTCGGCACCGATTCGGCCCCGCATGCCAGACAGGACAAGGAATCGGACTGCGGCTGCGCCGGCTGCTACACCGCACTGCACGCGATGGAGCTCTACGCAACCGCGTTTGACCGCGCCGGCGCGCTCGATCGGCTGGAAGGCTTCGCCAGTCACTACGGCGCCGACTTTTACCGCCTGCCGCGCAACAGCGGCAGCATCGCGCTGGAGCGCGTGGCAAAGGTCATTCCCGCCTCGCTTCCCTTTGGTGAGTTCGACGTGGTCCCGCTGGCTGCCGGCGAGACGCTGGAATGGTCGTTGAGTCCGTATCTGGTGTGAGCGCGTCGATGGCGGCGCTGATCGGGGCAATCAGTCCTGCTGAAGCTTTTCGACCACCCTTCCCTGTTGGTCGCAAGATTGCTTGTGCATGGTCCGTTTCCTTGAATATCCAAAGGCTGTCGTCAGATATTCAAGGATAATTGAAGCGGTTCACTGAGCTCACCGACATCCTACGTGCTCCGCTGAGCCTCGCGCCCTGCTTTTCTGGGCCCTGGGCCCTGAGCCCTGGGCCCTGAGCCCTGGGCCCTGCTCTTCCGATCCCTCAGCCCTCAGCCCTCAGCCCTGACCTCAAAACTGAATCACCCTCAAAGCACCCTCCGCAACTCATACAACAACTCCAGCGCCTGCCTTGGGCTGAGACTGTCTGGGTCGATGCTGCGCAGTTTGGTCAGCGCCGGGGCTTCGGTCGGGAACAGGCTTAGCTGCGGGCTGTCGTTGACTGGAGGGCGTTTCGATGACGTGCTGCGGACCGGGCCGGGTTCGCCTTCGAGCTCGCTCAGGTAGCGTCGCGCCAGACTCAACACCGGCTCGGGCAGGCCGGCCAGACGGGCGACCTGCAGGCCGAAGCTGCGGCTGGCGGGGCCGGGCTTGAGGGCGTGCAGGAAGACCAGCCGGTCCTGGTGCTCGACCGCGTCCAGATGAACGTTGGCGACGCCCTCGACCTCGTCGGCGAGCGCGGTCAGTTCAAAATAGTGGGTCGCGAACAGGGTCATGCAGCGGTTCTGGGTCGCCAACGCCATCGCGCAGGCGCGAGCGATCGCCAGGCCGTCGAAGGTGCTGGTGCCGCGACCAATCTCGTCCATCAGCACCAGTGAGCGCTCGGTCGCCTGATGCAGGATGCGAGCGGCCTCGACCATCTCGACCATGAAGGTGGACTGGCCGGCAATGAGGTCGTCGCCAGCGCCGATGCGCGAGAAGATCCGGTCTATCGGGCCGATCCGCGCCGCCTTTGCCGGCACATAACTGCCCAGATGGGCCAGCAGCACGATCAGTGCGGCCTGGCGCATGTAGGTCGACTTGCCGCCCATGTTCGGGCCGGTGATGACGAGCAGGCGGCGCTCGGGATCGAGTTGCAGATCGTTCGGCTCGAAGGGCTCATCGCGCAGCGCCTCGACCACCGGATGGCGGCCCGCCTGGATCTCGATGCCGGGCGTGGCATCCAGCACCGGACGAACCCAGTTCAGCCGCTCGGCACGCTCGGCCAGGGCCGCCAGCAGATCCCATTCGGCCAGCGCCGCGCCCAGCGCCATCCACTCGGCCAGCGCCTCGGCCAGCCGCGCGAGCAGATCCTCGTACAGCGCCTTTTCGCGCATCAAGGCCCGTTCGCGCGCGCCCAGTACCTTGTCCTCATAGGTCTTGAGCTCCTCGGAGATGTAGCGCTCGGCGTGCTTGACCGTCTGCCGTCGGCTCCAGCGCGGCGGTGCCTTGTCGCTCTGGCTGCGCGGCACTTCCAGGTAATAGCCGTGGACGCGGTTGTAGGCGATCTTCAGCCCGTTGATGCCAGTGGCCTCGCGTTCGCGAGTTTCCAGATCGATCAAGTACTCGTCGGCGCCCTGCGAAAGTCTGCGCAGCTCGTCCAGTTCGGCATCGAAGCCTTCGGCGATCACGCCGCCCTCGCGCATCAGCAGCGGCGGTTCGGCGACCACCGCGCGTTCGAGTTCCTCGGCCCAGTGCTCGTGCCCGGTGAGCGGGCTGGTGAGTTGGTGCGCGACGTCCAAATCGATCCTGGCCAGTATCTGGAGCAGTTCGGGCAGCGCAGCCAGCGTCCGCCGCAGACCTACCAGATCGCGCGGACGAGCGCTGCCCAGGCCGATTCGCGAGCCGATCCGCTCGATGTCGCCAACCCCGCGCAGGCCCTCGCGCAGCGTTTCGAAGGCGCGCTCGGCGAGCAGCGCCTCGATCAAATTCAGCCGTGTCCGCAGCGCTG
>JBGTIE010000430.1:0-1705 GCA_041745855.1 Lysobacterales bacterium
CGTGCCGTGGCGGGCCCGCAGCAGCTGCCGCACCTGCGCCTCGATCCGCGTCAGCGGCACGTCGGCGGCCGGGCGGAAATAGATCTGCACGTCCTCGGATTGCCCCGGCGCCGACAGCGCCCGCAGCGTGCTGAAGGGTGCGATCAGGTAGTTGTCCTGATCGAATCCGAACAGCGAGCCGCGCGACTCGGTCACGCCGACGACGCGAAACCATTCGCCGCCGATCTCCACGAAGGCGCCGATGGGATCGTCCGGCAGTTCCAGCTCGCGCACGACGGTCGGTCCGAGCACGACTACCCGGCGCCGGCGCAGATCATCGCTTTCACTCAGGAAGCGACCCTGGTCGGTGTAGACCCGAACGACGTTCTGGTACTTGCTGTCGGTACCGAGAATCTGGGTGCTGGTGCGCTGCGCGCCATGGCGGACCTGACCGCCCAGGCTCAGCGGCATGGTCACGCCGGTGATGTCTTCCACGCCCTGAATCCGCTCGCGCAGCGCGATGTAGTCATCGGTGGACAGCGTGTTGCGCAACCCGATCATGAGCTCGGCGCGCGGCGTGTAGGCTCGCACGATGACCATGTCCGAGGCCAGATCGTCGAGCTGGCGAGTGATCGTGCTGGACAGGCCTTGCATCACGGCCACCACCGCGATGACCGCCGCGACGCCGATGATGATGCCCAGCGCGGTCAGGGCGCTGCGCAGGGCATTGGCGCGAATCGCGGTCAGCGCCGCGTGGCTGCCCTCGAACACGGCATGCAGCAGACTGGCTTCAGGCGGCCGCATGGACATCTCCGCGCCGGCTGTCCTCGACGATCCGGCCATCGACCAGCCGCACATTACGCGCACAATGCTCGGCGATCTCTTGCTCGTGGGTGACCAGGATCAGCGTGTGGCCCTCGGCGTGGAGCGCGTCGAACAGGGCCATGATCTCGACCGTGGTGCGGCTGTCCAGATTGCCGGTGGGCTCGTCGCCGAGCAGGATCGCCGGCTCGGTCACCAGTGCTCGCGCGATTGCGACGCGCTGGCGCTGGCCACCGGAAAGCTGATTGGGCAGATGATCGACCCGGTTCTCCAGGCCGACCCGCTCCAGCGCATGCAAGGCGCGCTCGCGGCGCTCGCGCCTGGGCATCATCCGGTACACCAGCGGCTGCATCACGTTGGCCAGCGCCGAAGCGCGCGGCAACAGGTTGAAGCTCTGGAAGATGAAGCCGACCGAGCGGTTGCGCTCATGCGCCAGTTCGGTCTGGTCCAGACCGGCCACATCGCGACCGCGCAGCAGATAGCGGCCGGCACTGGGTACATCCAGGCAGCCGACGATGTTCATCAAGGTCGACTTGCCCGAACCCGACGGCCCGACGATGGCGACATACTCGTTGGCGCAAATCGCCAGATCGACCCGGTCCAGCGCGAGAAACTCGCTCTCGCCCATCCGGTAGGCCTTGCTGATGCCCTCGAAGCGGATCACCTCGGCTTGTGCGACGCTGGAGCAATTCATTGCTGCGCCTCCCTGACCCGCAGCGACGCGCCGGCGTGCAACTGCGCCAGCACCCGCCCCGGCCCGACCACGATCTGCTCACCTTCAGCCAGCGCGCCGATCACTTCCTGGGCAAAGTCGTTGGCCATGCCGGCTTCGACACCGATCCGTTCGGCCCGCTGCTGTGCATCGACGCGCCAGACATGGGCACCTTGCGCATCCCGCCGCACC
>JBGTIE010000431.1:0-8622 GCA_041745855.1 Lysobacterales bacterium
CTTCAAGACGGCGAAAACTGCGCGATCGCCGCCAGTCAGACACCGCTTCAGCCTCGAAGACCCCAGATCAGCATCACGACGGCCGGAAACCGGCGGTCAGCACGGCTGGCTCGGGAAAGTTCGTGTGTCCCCAGTTTTGTGTATATACGGAACGTGTGACGTGCAACGTCTCCCGGGCCGCGCTCTGAGGTCCAATCTCAGCAGTGGAAGAACCCGGAACACACAAGCTTCCGCGCGCACGTCGTAAGCCGATTCCTACGCCATCAGCCGGCAAAGTCTGACGAACATTGCCGCCATCGGCCTACAGACAGCACCGCGCTCCCGCGACAACCTGTCCGCATGACCACCGCCCGCTCCGCCATCGCCCCGCCGGGCGCGCCCGGCTACTACCATGTCGTGACGCGGTGCGTTCGGCGATCTTTCCTGTGCGGCTTCGACAAGCTCACCGGACGCAGCTTCGATCATCGACGTGGCTGGGTCGTGGCGCGGATGAAGGAGCTAGGCGAGATCTTCGCGGTGCGGGTGCTGGCGTTCTCGGCGATGAGCAATCACCTGCATCTCGCGCTGCAGTTCAACCCGGAGTGGGTCGAGGCCTGGACCGATCGCGAAGTGGCCGAGCGCTGGAACCGCCTCTACCCGCGCGCTGACATGAACGAGGCCGAGCAGGAAGACCGCATCAAGGCCTGGTTGGTGCAGGAAGGGAAAGTCGAGAACATGCGTGAGCGACTGGCCTCGGTCAGCGAGTTCATGAAGAACCTTGCCGAACCGATCGCGCGCATGGCCAACTTCGAGGATGGCTGCACCGGCCACTTCTGGGAAGGACGCTTCAAGTGCCAGCGTCTACTGGACGAAGCTGCGGTTCTGTCAGCGATGGTCTACGTCGACCTCAATCCGGTCCGGGCCGCAATGGCCGAGGACCTGGAGGACAGCGACTTCACCTCGATCCAGCAGCGCATTCGGGAGACCGCGCGAAAGCTCGGCCGCGGCAGCGATCAGCTTGGCCCAGTCGCCGGAGTCCCGGGCAAGTGTTCGCTATCAGTCAGCATCGCCCAGTACCTTAACCTGGTCGACTGGACCGGTCGGGCGATGCATCCCAACAAGCGCGGCAGAATCAATCCCGAGCGCCCGCTGATCCTTGATCGCCTCGGCCTGACCGACCGCAGCTGGACCAACCAGGTCAAGGCAACCGAGAGCGAGTTCCATCGAGCCATCGGTGCGGCTGAATCGCTGATCGAGTTCGCTCGGCAGATCGGTCAGCACTGGATGCAAGGCATCGGCGTGGCCCGAGAGCTCTGCAAGATGAGACCAAAACCGGGCTAAGCGGCCCGAAAGCCCCTCGAAACTTCCGCCAGCCGACCGGTTGGCGGGCAGGCGTGGGAAGAATCCGGCCCGAACCATCGAAAAGCGGTCGAACGACCCGATTCGGGCTCTCCTAGCCGCGCGAACCCCAAGTTCAGCGTTGCGACCGACCGAACAAGGCCGCAGCCGGGGCTGACCCAGAAAAGTTCGCCTGTCCCGCTGCTTTCCCAATCGTCGCCGCGGCGGCGGCTAACCCAGAAAACTTCGCCTGTCCCGCTGCTTGTCCCTTCCCGCTGCTTGTCCCTGGCAGCGGCGGCGAGCAACTCGAAGCCGTCGTCGGCGTCGCCGGCACCGGATCACTCGCCATCAGCATCGCCCAGTACCTCAACCTGGTCGACTGGACTGGCCGCCAGATGCATCCCGGCAAGCGCGGGAAGATCGACGCCGAGCGGCCACGAATCCTTGATCGCCTCGGCCTGACCGACCGCAGCTGGACCACTCAGGTCAAGGCGACCGAAAATGACTTCTACCGCGTCATTGGTGCGGCCGAATCGATCATCGAGTACGCGACGCGGGTTGGACAGTGCTGGTTCCAAGGGCTTGGCGTGGCGCGCGAGCTCTGCAAGATGAGACCGAAGCCCGGCTGACCGGTCTGCGAACCGCTCGAAAGCATCGCCAGCCGGTTGGTTGGCGGGAAGGCGTGGCGGGAATCAGGCTCATGTCGGCGAGAAGCGCAGAATCGGCACGGTCATCCACCGTAAGCCACGTGAAACTACGCAAATCATCCACCGGCCGCCCGAGAAGTGACGGTCAGCTCAGCTGGCTCGGGAAAATCCGTGTGTCCTCGGTTCCACCCACGACACTGTAGCTACTGGCCGGAATGCTATGCTGGGTGCCAAGGCGCGGTTGATCTCGCGCGGCGGTTTGGTTGCAGATTCAACAGCCAGTCGAGGTGCGATATGTCGGCTTCCTTGAAGCAAATTGAAGAGCAAGCACGGGCGCTGAGCCCGGAAGATCGCGCGAATCTGGCGGACTCGATGCTGGAGTCGTTGCGCACCTCTGTCTCCGAGATCGAGACTGCCTGGGCCGAAGAGATCGAGCGTCGAGTCGCCGCTTTTGATCGTGGCGAGATCTGCTCGTATGCGGCCGAAGACGTGTTCGCTGACGCCCGCCGTCTGGCGCAGTGAAACGGGTCCGCTTCGTCGCCCCCGCGCGGCGAGAGTTCCTTGCAGAGGTCGCCTACTACAACGGTCAGGAACCCGGGCTGGGAACTCGTTTTGCAGCGGCTGTAGAAGAGGCTACGTTGCGGGCGGTTGCTTTCCCGTTTTCCGGGTCGCCCAGTTCGAGGAACACTCGACGGGTGTTCGTCCGAGGCTTTCCGTTTGCAGTCGTGTACCGACCGGACGAACTCGGCATAGTCGTCTTTGCTCTGGCACACCACGCCCGCGGTCCCGAGTACTGGCACGCGAGAGTTCAGGAGCTGTGAACTGGATGCAGCCGCAGGTGCACCAGGCTCGTTGTGGGTGGCTCGGGAACATCGGCCCTTGTGCTTTGAGCATCGCCCAATACCTCAACCTGATCGACTGGACTGGCCGCCAAATGCATCCCGGCAAGCGCGGGAAGATTGATCTGGAGCGACCGAGAATTTTCGACCGCCTCGGCCTGACCGATCGCAGCTGGACCACTCAAGAGCTTGTATGCCCGCTTGATCTGTTCCTGTCGCGGGAGCGGTGCTAAGGCGAACAGCCTGCGGAACTGCTCGGTGGTGACCGAGTTCAAAGCAACTCATCGAGTGGTTTTGTTCTTCCGGCCCGATGCTCGGCCAGTGCGTCGGCAGCGAGGGATTTCAGTAAAGTCTGCGACTCTGCAAGAGACTGGGACCAGCGCTGCTCCGACTTGATTTCATCGAGCAGTAGCACGGCCAAGGCGTCCTGCTCCGCAGCCGGGAGCTTGGCGACCTCGGCAAGTGCAGTTTCGAGAACGCTGGTCATGGCGAGACTCCGTTGAGACCGTAGCCGGGAGTATAACGCCGGCATCCCCGGGGCAGGCGCGTGCGCTTACCGATAGTCCAGGAAGCAACCAGTCATCGGGCGATCATCAGAGTCTCCCGCCGGACCTTACTCTGGCCGTAAGCCGATTCCTACGCCAACTGCCGGCAAAGTCTGACGAACATTGCCGACATCGGCTTACAGACAACACCCGCAAGCCGCGCCAAGCTGTGCGCATGACCACCGCCCGCTCCGCCATCGCCCCGCCGGGAGCACCCGGCTACTACCACGTCGTGACGCGGTGTGTACGGCGGTCGTTCCTATGCGGTTTCGACAAGTTGACCGGCCGCAGCTTCGATCACCGGCGTGGCTGGGTCATGGCGCGGATGAAGGAGCTGGGCGAGATCTTCGCGGTGCGGGTGCTGGCGTTCTCGGCGATGAGTAATCATCTACACCTCGCGCTCCAGTTCGACCCGGAGTGGGTCGAGGCCTGGACCGATCGTGAAGTGGCCGAGCGCTGGAACCGGCTCTACCAACGCGCCGACATGAGCGAGATGGAACAGGAAGACCGCATCAAGGCCTGGTTGGCGCAGGACGGCAAAGTCGAGAACATGCGCGAGCGGCTGGCGTCGGTCAGCGAGTTCATGAAGAACCTCGCCGAACCCATCGCCCGTGCTGCGAACCTTGAAGACGGCTGCACTGGCCACTTCTGGGAAGGCCGTTTCAAGTGCCAGCGCTTGCTGGACGAAGCCGCCGTCTTGTCAGCGATGGTCTACGTCGATCTGAATCCGGTACGCGCAGCGATGGCGCAGGATCTGGAAGACAGCGACTACACCTCGATCCAGCAGCGCATACGTGAGACTGCACGAAAGCTGGGCAGCAGTGGCGATCGGCTCGGACCGGTCGCCGGCGTCCCTGGCAAATGCTCACTATCAGTCAGCGTCGCCCAGTACCTGAACCTGGTGGACTGGAGCGGCAGGGCGATGCATCCGAACAAGCGAGGCAGGATCGATCCAGAGCGCCCGCTGGTCCTCGACCGACTCGGTCTGAGCGACCGCAGCTGGACCACCCAGGTCAAGGCAACGGAGAGCGAGTTCTATCGCGCCATCGGCGCGGCGGAATCGTTGATCGACTACGCCAGGCAAATTGGCCAGCACTGGATGCGAGGCATCGGAGTCGCGCGCGAACTCTGCAAGATAAGATCGAAGCCGGGCTGACTGGCCCGGAAACCCCTCGAATCCTCCTCCAGCCGACCGGTTGGCGGGCAGCCGTGGGAAGAATCCGGCCCGAACCATCGAAAAGCGATCGAACGACCCGATTCGGGCTCTTCTAGCCGCGCGAAACCCCAAGTTCAGCGTTGCGACCGGCCGAAAAAGGCCGCAGCCGGGGCTGACCCAGAAAAGTTCGCCTGTCCCGTTGCTTTCGAGCTTCTTTGACGACGGTCGCGGCGGTAAGTGGCTCACCTGGCAGGCCTACGCTGACTTCCGATCCGGTGCGCGACGGGTGCAGCCGTCTGAGGATGCGGATCACTTGGCGCGCTTCTGTTTCATGATTCTGTGGAGGCCGCGAAGCGGTTCCAGTGGGACGCGGGTTTGTCATTAGTATGATGTGGGATGGGTTGCCGTGAGCCCGCGGCGATCGGAGACCCGGCCACTCACGATTGATGCCTGTCCGCTGCGGCCGACCAATACCTCCCCGCCCCATCCGCCTCAATGAATACATCCTTCACCAACTTGTGCGGCCTGAAGTGTCCGCGAGCGCAAATGCATCGATGCCTTGGCGCGGAACGGGTAGTTGCTGGCGGCCGACCAGGTGGAGTCGTGGTCTGACGGTTCCTGCGGCCGGCAAACCGCCCTTGGCCTTGGCAGATTGACGTCCGGCGCCAATACGCCCGGAGTTCGAAGCGCGCCGGCGGCAAGGGGCTAGCCCGACCGTCACCGCAATTTGACGCCAAACAGCCAACAAATCTGGCGTCCAACTGGCCTTTTTGAACCAAGCGTAAGTGCTTGATCTGCCTCATGTGGGAAAGACCGTCGGTTGGTTCTTGGCTCTCTGAGGCAGAGCCGCAGGACACACAGACTTTCCCGATCAACCCTCCGCCCATCTCGTAAGCCGATTCGTACACCACTGGTGGGAAAAGTCTGACGTACTTTGCCGCCATCGGCTTACAGACATCGCCCTCAACCCGCGCCAAGCTGTGCGCATGGCTACCGCCCGCTCCACCATCGTACCGCCCGGATCCCCCGGCTACTACCACTGCGTTTCACGCTGTGTCCGCCGATCGTTCCTGTGCGGTTTCGACAAGCTGACTGGAAAGAGCTTCGATCACCGGCGCGGCTGGATCGTCGAGCGGATGAACGAACTGGCGCAGATCTACGCGGTGCGGGTGCTGGCCTTCTCGGCGATGAGCAACCACATGCACCTGGCACTGCAGTTCGACCCAAGCTGGGTCGAGGCCTGGACCGATCAGGAAGTCGCCGAACGCTGGAGCCGGCTCTTCCCCAAGGCGAAGATGACCGAGGCGCAGCAGGCCGAGCGCATCCAGTCGTGGCTGGCGCAGGACGGCAAGATCGCGAACATGCGCGAGCGCTTGGCGTCGGTGAGCGAGTTCATGAAATATCTGTCCCAGCCCATCGCCCTTCGAGCCAACATCGAAGATGACTGCAAGGGGAAGTTCTGGGAGAGTCGCTTCAAGTGCCAGCGACTGCTGGATGAAGCGGCTGTGCTTTCAGCCATGGTCTACGTCGACCTAAATCCGGTGCGAGCCAAGATGGCGCAGGATCTGGAGGACAGCCACTACACTTCGATCCAGCAACGCATCCGCGAAACCGCGCGCAGGCTCGGTAATGGCGGTGATCAACTGGAAGCCGTCGCTGGAGTCCCCGGCACCGGCTCGCTTGCCATCAGCATCGCTCAGTACCTGAACCTGGTCGACTGGACTGGCCGGCAGATGCACCCCGGCAAGCGCGGGAAGATTGATCCCGAGCGGCCGAGAATCCTCGACCGACTCGGCCTGACCGACCGCACCTGGACAACCCAGGTCAAGGCGACGGAGAGCGACTTCTACCGCGTCATCGGAGCGGCCGAATCGATCATCGACTACGCCACGCGGGTCGGTCAGCGCTGGTTCCACGGGCTTGGCGTTGCTCGCGAGCTCTGCAAGCTGAGATCGAAGCCGGGCTGACTGGCCCGGAAACTCCTTGAAAGCCCCGCCATCCGGTCGGTTGGCGGGCAGGCGTGGCGGGAATCAGGCTCAAGTCGGTGAGAAGCGCGTAATCGGCACGGTCAGCCACCGTAAACCACGCGAAACTACCCAGATCATCCTCCGAACACCCGAGAAGTGCCGGTCAGCTCAGCTGGCTCGGGAAAATCCGTGTGTCCCCGGTTCTAGGCTCGCTGTCCATCAGCATCGCCCAGTACCTGAACCTGGTCGACTGGACCGGTCGTCAGATGCATCCCGGCAAGCGCGGAAAGATCGATCCCGAGCGGCCGCGCATCCTTGATCGCCTCGGTCTGACTGACCGCAGTTGGACCACCCAGGTCAAGGCGACCGAGAGCGACTTCTATCGCGTCATCGGCGCGGCCGAATCGATCATCGACTGCGCGATGCGGGCGGGCCAGCATTGGTTTCAGGGGCTTGGCGTAGCGCGCGAACTCTGCAAGACGAGATCGAAACCGGGCTAACCAGTCCGGAAACCCCTTGAACGCTAGCCAGCGATCGGTTGGCGGGCAGGCGTGGCGGGAATCAGCGGAAATCGAGGTCGAGCCTAGCAAGAGGCGACCGAAACCCGCCCCCGCAGCTCCGCAAACCGCCACAGACCCCCAGTTCACAGCGCATAGCGCTCAAACGCGCCGGTCCTCGCAGATGGCTCGGGAAAATCGATGTGTCCCCGGCTTTTAGCTAACAGCCTCGAAGACCCAAGATCAGCATCGAAACGGCCGGAAAACGGCGGCCAGCACGGCTGGCTCGGGAAAGTTCGGGGAAAGTTCGTGTGTCCCCGATTCTATGTCACCGAAACCCGCCCCCGCAGCTCCGCAAACCGCCACAGACCCCCAGTTCACACCGCATAGCGCTCAAACGCGCCGGTCCTCGCAGATGGCTCGGGAAAATCGATGTGTCCCCGGCTCTCCACTCCGCGTTAAGCGGCCGCGATCCTATGAGTTGTCAGGAAACACGGTAGCCTCTCCCCGCTGTCCGCTTGGTCCCCGGAGCGATCAGTGCGAAAGAATGTGCTCAAGGTGCTCCATTGCCTCCGTGAGATACGCCGCGCTACTAGTTCCTCCGCCGGGCTCACCTGTACGGTCAGCTCGCTCTCTCCGCTCCAAGGCGACGCTGAGGAAGCGCCGATACGTGTCTAGATCAAAGGCGTCGATGTGAAGCTGAACTTGTTCGCTCAGCTCTCCCGAGTTGTGGGCAGTCACAAACACGATGCCCTTGAGCTCTTCCTTCGTGATGTCTCCCATGACGCCTCTTCACTCCTCTACACTTGGCTTCGGAACAATACGCCCAGCCGAAACTCGCCGCGACCTAGCTCCGACATCCAACTGTTAATCGCCATCAACCAGCGTTCTTTCAACGCGCGAGAACTCGGGACACACGAACTTTAGCGTACACCTCGTAAGCCGATTCCTACGCCATCTGCCGGCAAAGTCTCACGACCATTGCAGGCATCGGCTTACAGACAACTACGCCGACCCGCCCCAAGCTGTGCGCATGACCACCGCCCGCTCCACCATCGTACCGCCTGGTTCCTCCGGCTACTACCATTGCGTCTCGCGCTGTGTTCGCCGATCGTTCCTGTGCGGCGACGACAAGCTGACTGGACGGAACTTCGACTATCGGCGCGGCTGGATTGTCGAGCGGATGAACCAACTGGCGCAGATCTACGCGGTGCGGGTGCTGGCCTTCTCGGCGATGAGCAATCATATGCATCTGGCGCTGCACTTCGATCCGAGCTGGGTCGAAGCCTGGACCGATCAGGAAGTCGCCGAGCGCTGGAACCGATTGTTTCCCAAAGCGAAGATGACCGAGGCGCAGCAGGCCGTTCGCATCCAGTCGTGGCTGGCGCAGGACGGCAAGATCGCCAACATGCGCGAACGGCTGGCCTCGGTCAGCGAGTTCATGAAGTACCTCTCGCAGCCGATCGCCCTGCGGGCCAACATTGAAGACGGCTGCAAGGGGAAGTTCTGGGAAAGCCGCTTCAAGTGCCAGCGCCTGCTGGATGAAGCGGCTGTGCTGTCAGCCATGGTTTATGTCGATCTGAACCCCGTCCGCGCCACGATGGCCAAGGACCTGGAAGATAGCGACTACACCTCCATCCAGAAGCGTATCCGC
>JBGTIE010000432.1:0-2663 GCA_041745855.1 Lysobacterales bacterium
GGCGGCAGCTCGGGCAAGTCCAGCGCGGTCAGTTGATCCAGTACCTCTGCGAGCGGCGCCGGCTCGGCGGGCAGGCGCAGCAACTCGACGAAGCGCGGCACCCGCACCGTCTCGACCCGTAGCGGCTGGTCGGAGCTTGGCCCGGATGTTTCATGAAACATCCGGGCTAGATCGACCTGCAGAATCTGATGTGGATAGCGCGCCTCGGAAAAACTGAAGGGGAGCGGCGCGCCGCAGTAGCGAACATGTTCCAGGCCCTCGACCTTTTGCGCCAGATGCAGATGGCCCAGCGCGACATAGGCCAGTCCGGCCGGGAAACTGTCGACCGCGATCGCCTCGCTGCCGCCGATCACCAGCCGCCTCTCCGAGTCCTCCGAGGTCGTGCCGCCGCGGACGTGACAATGGCCCATCGCGATGATCGGTTCGCCGGCGCTTCGGCGCGAAAGGGCCAGTTCATACAGTTGGCGGTACAGCTCGGCCACCCCGGCCAGATAGGGATCGGCCACATCGCCAAGCAGCGGCACATCGGCGGGTCGCAGATAGGGCACGGCCAGGCACCAGGCTTCAGGCCGCTGAGGATCGGGACCCAAGGGCAGCAGCATGCTGTCCAGGTCGATCCGCCCGTCCAGCGGGTCGCGTCGAACCTGGCCGACGACCTGCACGGCCAGTCCTTCCAGCAGCGGCTGCGGCGCCTCCAGCCGTCCGGCCGAGTCATGGTTGCCGGCGATCAGTAAGGTCTGCAACCCCGGCAGCCGCCGCTGCGCCGCGGCGAGGAATCGATACAACTGGCGCTGCGACTGGGCCGAGGGATTGACCGTGTCATATACATCGCCGGCGATCAGCAGTACATCGACTGCGCGTTCGACCAGTTGATCAAGCAGCCAGTCCAGGAAGCACTGATGCTCATAGCTACGCTCGTGCCCGCGCAGGGTCTGACCGAGGTGCCAGTCGGAGGTGTGGATCAGGCGCACGCGCGTCGCCTCGTCGGTCCGGCTGGCTCGGCGCGTCCTCTGACGTAAGGGCCCAGGGCACAGGGCCCAGGGCCCAGAAGAGCCGGCTGGCGGCCGGGCCTTGTCGGTCCGGCGGGCTCGGCGCGTCCTTTGGCACCACAAGGGCCCAGGGCCCAGGGCACAGGGCCCAGAATAGCCGGCTGGCGGCTGGGCCCTGTCGGTCCGCTTGGCTTGGCGCATCCTCTGACGCAAGAGCCCAGGGCACAGGGCCCAGGGCCCAGTGGCCAGGCGGCGAGGCCAGCTCTTCTGGGCCCTGGGCCCTGAGCCCTGGGCCCTACACGGAGGCAACCCAGGCACCCATCGCTAGGAGCGCTCCGATCTACCCCGGCCGCCGAAACGGTGTATGACACCAAAGTTCCTCCTCGTAGCTGCGCATCGCCTTGCGTTCCTGGTCCAGTGCCTGGCGCACCGCTCGGCGGAAGTCGGGGTGACGCAGATGGTGCACCGATCGAGTCCGCACCGGAAGGAAGCCGCGGGCGAGCTTGTGTTCGCCCTGCGCACCGGGTTCGAAGCGCTGCAGGCCTTCGGCCAGGCAATACTCGATGCCCTGGTAGTAGCAGGTCTCGAAGTGCAGCCCCGGCAACGGCTCGCGGCAGCCCCAGTAGCGACCATACAGGGCCTGGCGGTCGCGCAGGCACAAGGCCATCGCAAAAAGTTCGCCCCCACGCCAGGCGGTGATCGCCAGCAGCCCGGAACCCAGGGACTGGCCCAGATGGCGGAAGAAGGCTACTGTCAGTGCCGGCGTGTTGCCCTTCTCCTCGAAGGTGTCGCAGTACAGCGCGTGGATCTGCGGCCACAGCGCAGCGGGCATCTGGTCGCCATGGATCCAGCGGTACTCGATTCCGGCGCGGCTGACCTGATTGCGTTCGGCGCGCAGGTTCTTGCGCTTCTTGCTGCTGAATCGGTCGAGGAAATCTTCGAAGTCGCGATAACCGGCGTTGTGCCAATGGAACTGCAGGTCGCCGCGCGGCAGCCAGGGATCGTGGGCGAAGGCGGCCGCGTCAATCTCTGGCAGGAAGTTGATATGCGCAGACGACAGTCGCTGCTGGTCGACCAGTTGCAGCAGGCCGCGTGCCAGCGCCTGCCGATGCGCTGCTGCCGCAGTGCCGGGCTCGACCAGCAGGCGCTGACCGCAAACCGGCGTGTACGGGACGCCGATGAGCAGCTTGGGGTAGTAGCGCAGCCCGTGCTGATCAAAGGCGCGCGCCCAGGCCCAGTCGAACACGAATTCGCCATGCGAGTTGGTCTTCAGATAAGCCGGCGCCGCGCCGACGATCCGGCCGTCCAGTTGCAGGGTCAGCGGAAACGGCGTCCAGCCGAACTCGGCCCGCAGGCTGCCGCTGCTTTCCAATCCGGTCAGGAAGGCGTGGGCGAGAAATGGCTGGTCGTCGGCGCGCAGCCGATCCCAGTCAGCCGCGCTGATCTCGCTCATCGAGGCGTGTACCTGCAGACTATAGGCGCTCAAGAAAGGGTCTCGCTCAGCCCGGCTGGAACGGGCGCGGGCACCAGTCCAGCACGCGCCGCGTGAGTCCCTCGTCAGGCAACTGGTCCTGATCGGCGCGGTCGAGGATCGCCTGCAGTCCGCGCGCGCCAGACGAGAACGGGGCGAGGGCGGCGGCGGCCCAGCGCAGCGGCGTGGCGGGCAGTCGTCGG
>JBGTIE010000433.1:0-3208 GCA_041745855.1 Lysobacterales bacterium
CATGGCCGACGGCGGCAGCGTCACGCTGCGGCGCGTGTGGGCCGAAGGCAATGCCGGCAACCAGGTCAAGACCAAGGGGGACGCGCGGATCGAGAATTCGGTGATTGTCGGCAACTGCGCGTACTTCGAGGGCAAGTTCTCGACCATGGTCAGCGGTGACCATTGCCGAGCGCTCGGCAACGCGCTGTCGATCGGCATGTTCGCCGGCGACACCGTAGAGATCGTCAACAACACGATCAGCAGCCAGGGCGACTGCCTGGTGGTATCCGGTGGCGGCGACGGCAGCACGGCGCTGAAGTTCGCCAACAACACCATGATCGGCGAGATCGACTACACCAACACGGCCGAGCGCAGCTGCCTGCATTACGCCGACGGCGGCACCGCGACCGTCAGCTGGACCCGCAATCACGTCAGTGGCGTCAAGCACAACAGCTGCCCGAGCGGCAGCGTTTGCGACGGCGATCCGAAAATCGCGAACCGCAGCTATACCGGCTTTGATCCCGCGCCGCTCGCCGACAGCCCGCTGATCGATCGGGCCGACAGCGCGGTAGCGACTGCGGTCGACTACCACAATCGCGCGCGCAACATCCCCGACATCGGCGCGGTCGAGTACGGTGCGACATCCGGTGGCGGCACCGCGCCGGTCGCGCTGCTGGTACGCGTGGCCAGGATCACGACCACTTCATGGAAGGAAGGCCGCAACACGGTGTACCGCGCCAATGTCGAGATCGTCGACGGCAGTGGCAGGGCGGTGTCTGGCGCCACCGTCTCCGGCACCTGGACCAATGCCGGCGTCACTTCCGGCAGCGCCGTCACCGACGCGCTCGGGCAGGCGAAGATCAGCGGTGGCTCGACACGCAAGCGGCAGACTGCGACGTTCTGCGTGACCGGCGTTACCGGCCCCAATATGAACTTCGACGGCGTGGGGGGCTGCGGGTCCACCTAGTCGTTGACGGGCGCAAGGCGAGTGCGGACATGTGCCGCGCTCGTCGCGAAATAGGCGCTGCACAACGAGTGCCCGCGACCGCTGTTACAAAACGCAATAGGGCGCTCGAAGCCTGACGTTCCGGACACTGGCCTCGACATCATCGAAATAGCTCCGGGCGGCCTCGGCGGCCGCCACAGGCTCCATCCCGACCTCCACCAGTTCGCGACTGCATGGGAGGCGGGCTCGCGACGACAGCGGCGCTCTCACTCGCGGCGCAGTGACTCCATCGGGTCCATCGATGAGGCCTTCCAGGCCGGCACAAGGCTTGCCAGCAGGCCCACTGCAATCATCGCCAGCGACATGCTGGCAAAGGTTGGGGGGTCGATTGCGGGGATGCCGTGCAGCAGGCTACCGAGCGTGCGGGTAGACAGCACTGCGATGAGCAGGCCGAGCAGCACGCCAGTTGCGACCACGCGTGCGCCCTGCGCGACGACCAGCGCGCGGACTTGCGCGGCCTGCGCGCCCAGCGCCATGCGCACCCCGATCTCGCGGGTGCGCTCGGAGACGATATAGGACAGCACGCCGTACAAACCCAGCGCGCCCAGCAGCAGCGCCAGTAGCGCGGCGACGCCAAGTGTCAGCAGCGTGAACGAGATCTGCACCATCGCGCCTTCGATGAGGCCTTCCATTGTGTAGACGCGGTACATTGGTGCTTCCGGTGCCACCTCGCGCACGAGCGCTCGGACCTCAGGGCCGATAGAGGGTTGGCCGTTAACGCGGGAAAAGTCCGACAATCTTCGGTAACCGATTGACGACACGGACAATTCCTCCAAAAGGAATGCTGAGACGTTTAGCTGTCCCAGCCCGCTCTGCTTGTCATTTCTATATCAGCATTCACAGTGACTTCGCCGCTCCGACTTTGGGGCGCTGGATTCACTGAGGCGCGCATTATTTCAGCGGCAGGTCTTGGGTTGCCTCCGCGGGATCAGGCGAACGCACGCCTCGCTTGCCGGTGCGCTCGACGGGTTCCGCCGCCGGCGCCTGAGTCCCTTCGCGCTGGGCCCACGCCGCCTGCATTCCTTCCAACCGGGCTTGGGTCCGCGCTCGTTCGAGCTCAGCGTCGTGTTGTTCGCGCAGTGCCTGCTCTAGCTGGGATTGCGCGTGGTCAAGCTGGGACTGGAGTCCCTCTGCGTCTGCCATCGCCTTTGCCGCTCGCTGTTCGAGGGATTGCACTTGCGCAGGCAGCGGCCGCAAGGTTTCCAATTCTTGAGTTGCCTTCCGGTGTTCGTGCTCTGCTGCGGCAAGCGTTTGTTGCAGATGCGTGGCCTGTTCGAGCAGCCGGCCGTTGTCGCGATTGAGGCGCAGCAGTTCTGCATTCTTGGCGGTGACCTGGTCCGCAGCCTGGCGCAGTTCGACCTGGAGCGCCTGCAGCGCCTGTTCGTGTTGGCGTTGCTCGCGCGCGCGCTGTTCCTGCGCCTGGGTCCGGAAGTGGTCCAGCGCGTCGCGCGCGTGCTGATGCTTCTCCTCCAACGAACGCAGGTGAGACTCTTGCTCTCGGCTGCGCTGTTCATGGCCCGCCACGCGTTCTTCCAAATGCGCCAGCTGCACCCTCGCATTCTGCAGTTGGCTGGCAGTGTCCTGATGGGCCGTTCGCTCGGCGGCGAGTGCCGTGTCCGTGCGCTGCAGGCTGTCGCGTAGGGTCGCCGCTTCTCGGTGCGCGGCCTGGGCCGCCTCGACGTGCTCCCGGACGCGGGCGTCGCTTGCTTCGCGATGCTCGGTGATTCGTGCGTCAGCTTCTTGGTGCAACTGTTCAGCCAGCCGCGTCACGAGGTCCTGGAGTGCGTCGCTGATCGCGGGCTTCGTGCCGCTCGCTGCCGGCTCCTCCGCCTCGATCTCCTTCAGATACCGGTGAATCGTACTGCGCGAGCCGGTGTTTCCGAGTTCGGCCCGGACCAGGTCGATCGATGGATGCTTGCCCTTGGCGAGCAAGGCGCGGCGCGCCTTTTCGACATCGGTGCGGTAGACCCCTGCGCGTGCCATGGCGAGCCCCAAGGAAATAACGTACTGTAATACATACCATGCGGATACATGATACGCAACTGTCAGATGATCGCGTAGAAGTCGGGGTTTCTAAGGCGGCATAATCCTGAATTAGTCCATCTAAATACTCCAACAGACCACCGTGGGGCCATGACCGGTACGGATGCGCTCAGCCACAGACAACCCCGCAGCGGCCGGACAATGGTCGAACGACGCAAGGCGATCACATTGGCGGAAATC
>JBGTIE010000434.1:0-2163 GCA_041745855.1 Lysobacterales bacterium
CGATCGACCGCGATCACCTCCACCCCCAACCGCTGCGCCTCGATCGCCACTTCCTTGCCCAGCTCACCGGCCCCCAGCAGCAGCAACTTCGTGGCCGAGGCCGAGCATGGGGTACCCAGGACGTTCATTCTTCGGTTCCAACGGCGGGTGATTCGCGGATTGTAGCTCGGCGTCTGTTGACCTCGGGGTCGGAGTCGGAATCGGAATCGGAATCGATCGGTCACCCGGAGTGCCGGGCCTCCCCCCAGCGAACTACTCTCGGGGTCGGGGTCGGAATCGGAATCGGAATCGATCGGTCTCCTGACGTACCCGACTTCCTTATCGTGAACCGTGGAACCACGCCGCCCCGCGTTGTAAGCATCGCTACGATGCGGTCCAGTACGGCGGAACGCGCAGCAGACGTACTTGATGGCTGCCCGCTACACCCGGCTAGCCGTTCGCGGTCAAAACCCATGTCTTTGCCTCTTGAAGCCGATTCCGATTCCGATTCCGACCCCGACCCCGATTCACACTGGTTCCCAAGGAACCCATCGCCCCCAACTTCGTATACCTTGTCAGCCATTCGACCACTGGGGAGTGACTCATGCAGCTCAACGATGTCCGCGCCGTGATCAGCGGCGGTGCTTCTGGCCTGGGCTTTGCCGCGGCCCAGCGTTTGACTGATGGTGGCGCCAAGGTCGCCCTGCTCGACATCAACGATGAGCAAGGCGCCGAAGCGGTGGCCGAACTGGGCCGCAATGCCGTCTTCCTGCACGCCGACGTGACCAGTGAATCCGGCATTGTCGACAGCATGGGCGCGGCGATGCAGACCCTGGGTGGCATCAACGTCGCCCTCAACTGTGCCGGTGTGCTCGGCGCCGGTCGGGTGCTGGGCAAGAACGGACCGATGGCGCTGTCGCAGTTCGAGCAGACCCTGCGAATCAACCTGCTCGGCAGTTTCAATCTGGCCAAGGCCGCCGCCAACCTGATGCAGCACAACGCACCGGCCGGCGACGGCGAACGCGGCGTGATCATCCACACTGCCTCGGTCGCCGCCTTCGAGGGCCAGATCGGCCAATCCGCCTACGCCGCCTCCAAGGCCGGACTGGTCGGCATGACCCTGCCGATGGCGCGCGAACTGGCGCGCTTCGGTATCCGCGTGATGACGATCGCCCCGGGCATCTTCATGACCCCGATGGCGTCCGGCATGCCAGACGAGGTGCAGGCCTCGCTGTCGGCACAGATCCCGTTCCCGTCCCGCCTGGGCAAACCCGCCGAATTCGCCGACGCCGTCGCCTTCGTCATCGGCAACCGGTACATGAACGGCGAATGCCTGCGCATCGACGGGTCGGTCCGCTTGCAGGCCAAGTAGCGTCGCGGTCGTTGTTGG
Organism: Lysobacterales bacterium; assembly: GCA_041745855.1. Lineage (GTDB taxonomy): Bacteria > Pseudomonadota > Gammaproteobacteria > Xanthomonadales > SZUA-5 > JAWLAT01. Next base: position 1,370 of record JBGTIE010000434.1, read on the forward strand.
CAAGAGCCGAAGAGCTTTCAACACGAAGGACACAAAGGAAGAACTGGAAGCTGCTATCGCCAATGGTAGGCAGTCCTGTTGAGCCAAAAGCAAAGCGGCGCCAGGTCGCCGCACTCCAAAAAGGGCCGCGCGCCTCACTTTTGGAGTGCGCTGGCCTGACAGCGCTTTGCTCTTTGCCCGGGCCTTCCGATGCGGTTCGCGTAGCTCACCGACATCCAACGGTCGTATGGTCGCAGCTCTTCTGGGCCCTGAGCCCTGGGCCCTGTGCCCTTGCTCTGACGCGGTTCGCAGAGCTCACCGACATCCTACGGTCGTATGGTCGCGGCTCTTCTGGGCCCTGAGCCCTGGGCCCTGGGCCCTGGGCCCTGGGCCCTCGCTCTGATGCGATTCGCAGAGCTCACCGACATCCTACGGTCGTATGGTCGCAGCTCTTCTGGGCCCTGAGCCCTGGGCCCTGTGCCCTGCTCTCCTGACCCCTCAGCCCTCAGCCCTCAGCCCTGCTCTTCAAAACCCCTGCCGCGGCAGCACAAACGCCGTCCCGCGAAACACCAGCACGGCGCCATCGCGGCGTACTTCGCGCAGCAGGACTTCGGACTCGGCCATGTCGCCTTCGGCATAGCGTTTGCCGTTGACGACGACGAAGCGGGATTCCGGTTCGGCGCTGTAGACATGCAGGTTCATGTCCATCTTGGGCAGATCGCGCCGCACCGAGAAATCGAGTTCGTAGATGTAGGGCACCTTTTCGGCGGCGCCGGCAGGCGGCGCCGGCGGCGGGGCGGGATCGGTCAGCGCGG
>JBGTIE010000435.1:0-6925 GCA_041745855.1 Lysobacterales bacterium
CTGACTACCTCACTCGAAGCCATCAGCAAACACGCCGTCCGCGGTGGCTCGGAAGGCGGCGACGATCGGAGCGACATTGTTGGCGGTGCGGGCGTTGTCGCGCTGGTTGGCGATGCCGGTGGCTTCGCCGCTGAAGGTGACGTCAGGATTGGAGAAATACGGTCGGCGGGTACAGCCGCCGACGCATTCGGAGCTGTAGCTCATCACGGTGCGGTAGTTGCCGCTGACGAAATGGCCGAAGGAATAGGGATAGGAGGCATTGCCCGGACTGGTGCCGTTGGCGGGATCGTGCTCCATGCCCATGTTGTGGCCATGTTCGTGGGCATAGGTCAGATTGCCGACGGCGCAGCCACGGGCGGTGACCTGGAAGGCACTGCCGGCAAAACCCGGGCCGACATTGCGCATCACATAGCCAACGCCGCAGCCGCCGCCGGCATTGTTGACGATCAATCCGACCAGATCGGCGCCGACCTCGTCGCGCCATTGCGCAACCTCGGCATTGCCCCTTACCCAGGACAGATCGGAGGAACCATTGCCGCTGTCGTTGCGATTGGCCAGTCGGGTGCTGACCAGGTTGAAGCGTGGCGTGGCCTGGGAGTTTTCGAAGGACTGGTTGGACGCATCCACCGCAGCCTGTGCCAGCGCCTGGATCCCGGCGACCCCGCCGGCGCCGTCGCGGGCCTCTGGGGTGTACAGCACCATGACGTCGATCTGCACGGTGGTGCCTTCCGGGACGCTGAGCTCCGGCGCCGCCAGCGGAAACGCTGCAGTGGCCTCTGGTGGCGGTTCGACCGCGCCGCCGCAAGCCGGAAAGAGGCTACTGTCCAGTCGTACCAGCAGGTTGCCATCGACCGACGGAATCACCTCATAAAGGCCATCGCGGGTGGACAGCAGACCGCTCATCGCCTCGCCACGGCGGACGATGACGGCGTGCTCGTCGCTGCCATCGGCGGCCTTGCCGTGCCAGCGGAAATCGCCGTTGAGGGAGAGCTCCAGCCCATCGGTACGCCACTCGCTCAGGCCTTCCGGCAGCGGCAAACGCCAGCTCTCACCACGGGCCGGCGGCTGACCATCGAGATGGACCTGCCAGCTTTCCACCGCTCCCGGGCTCAGACTCAGCGCCCGCAGCAGCGGAGCGGGCTGCAACTGCCAAGGCTCGGCGTTTGCGGCAGCGGCGCTGCTGGCGAGCAGCGTCGTGGCGATCAGAGTAGCGGCAAGTCGGGAAAACGATCGAATCATCGGCTAGGGCCTCTGGCAACGGAGCGCAAGTGCGAGCTGTCGGCGTTTCGGGAATGGTCGGCACGGCGGTCCGATCCGGTCGCGGATCATCGATGCCATGCAATGCCCCCAACGCGCTCGAGCCAGCCCGCGCCATGCATGAGAATTCGGAAATGGGCGATGATAAAGGACACGATTTAAAGATTCTGTTGAAAATGCGGATTTTCAACCGCTGAATCCGTCGACCATGACTCACTTCCCGCCCCCTGTCCGCATTCTATCCAGCCACTGGCCCTGGCCGCTAACCGTTGCGCTGGTGCCGCTGGTCGCCGCCCATCTGGCCTATGGGCTATCGATCGCGGAAGGGCACGTGCCAGCCTGCGTCCCGTACTGGGAGGGTTGCACCTCGATCAGCCGTGCCGCTCGTCATGGCACCGGCAACCTGATCTTCAAGCTGCTGATGCTGCCCTGCGCGTTGATCCAGGCGCGCTTTTGGTGGCTGGCGGCGCAGACCGCGCCGAGCAGCGCCGGCGTGTTGCGCACGCTCGGACTGTTCGCGGCCCTCGCGCTGGCCTGCTATGTGACTTTCCTTGGCGTGGAAGCCGAGTACACGCGCTGGTTGCGCCGCTACGGTGCCCTGCTGTACTTCGCCAGCACCTATCTGGCCCAGATCATCCTGGTCCGCGTCTACTGGCAGCAGTCCAGCGTGCGGTCCGCGGCATTGCGGCTGATGATGGCGGCCTGCGTGCTGCTGCTGATCCTCGGTCTGGGCAGCACCGCGGTGACCATATTGACGACCGATCCGGCGCTGAAGGACCGCGTCGAGAACGCGATCGAATGGCAGCTGGGGGCGCTGTTTACGGTCTGGTTTCTGGCGTTGGCGGGCTTGTGGTGGACGGCCAGCAGGCCTGTTTGACGGGCGGGCCAGGACTGAAGAGCTGTTTCAACACGAAGCACACAAAGGACGAGCTCCTTGATCCCAGCCTCGGCAGGCTGGCCCGACTGCAGGTTCCACACGGTCTGGAACAGACAGCCGGCGACCAGCCAGCCGTTCGGCAGATCGAGCGCGGCCCAGCGCGACAGGATGGCCGCGTTGTGCCGGTTGGGGGTGATCAGGTGCAAGAGGTCATAGGTCATTTGTACGACCTCGGTCCTACCGCACGATCTCCACCGGCTCGATCTCGTCGGCGGGTTCGAAGCCGAAGACCTGGGCGTAGAAGTAGAGTTCGGCTTCCTGTGCACGGATGATGTTTTCGGCCTTGCGGAAGCCGTGTTGTTCGCCTTCGAACTCGATGTAGGCATGCATGACACCCTTTTCGGCCAGGGCGGCGACGATGCGGCGGGACTGGTCGGGGGTGACGATGCGGTCTTCGGATCCCTGGAAGGTGATCAGCGGTTCGCGGAAGCCGTCCAGATGGTGGATCGGCGAACGTTCCCGATACAGCGCCGGGTCGGGTTTGCCGATCAGGGAGACGTCGTACTGGCGCTCGAACTTGTGGCTGGTGGCGGCCAGGCCGGCGATGTCGGAGACGCCGAAGTAGTTGGCGCCGGCCTTGAAACGGTCGGTGAAGGCCAACGCGGCCAGGGTGGTGAAACCGCCGGCGCTGCCGCCGCGGATCGCGACTTGCTCCGGGTCGACCTTGCCTTGCTCGACCAGATGATCGACGGCGGCGACCGCGTCCTGCACGTCGACGATGCCCCACTGACCTTCCAGCCGCTTGCGATAGTCGCGACCATAGCTGGTCGAGCCGCCGTAGTTCACATCGACCAGGGCGAAGCCGCGGCTGGTCCAGTATTGCCGGCTGAGGCTGTAGACCGGTTCGGACACGCCGGTCGGGCCACCGTGGATCAGCACGATCAGCGGCGGTTTGCTGCCTTCCGGGCCTTCGAAGGCCGGGTTGCGCGGCGGATACCAGGTGGCGTGGGCCTCACGCGGCTCGCCATCGGGGCCGGCCGTGGTCGGGAAGCGGATGCGTTCGCCGACCGACACGAAATCCCGGCGGATCGTGCGGGTTCCGGTGCGGTGCAGGCTTTCCATCTGGCCATTGGCCGGGTCGATCGCGACCAGCGCCGAGACGTCGTCGACCCTGGCGACGGTGCAGATGATCCGGCCGCTGGCATCCAGATTGACATCGCCGACCGAGACGATCGGCAGCGTCAGCGCGCGGTAGCTGCCGCGGTTCAGATCAATCAGGCCAAGCTCGTCGGTGGCTTCAAAGCTGGTGCGGACGATTGCAGTGTCGGGGCCGGCCAGCACATAGCTCTGCATGCCGAGTTGCCACAAGGGGCCGGTCAGTTCGCGCGCCATCGGTGCGACCGGCTTGCCGCGGCCGTCCTTCCACGCATACAGGTTCCACCAGCCGGACAGCTCGTCGATGTAGTACAGCGTGCCGTCAGCCGCCCACTGCGGCTCGAGCACGGCACTGTCACCACCGGCGACGACCTGTGCCTCGCCCAGACTGCCATCGTCATGCAGCGGCGCGACCTTCAGGGTGGTGCGGTCCCACGGCATCGCCGGGTGACTCCATTCGATCCAGGCCAGCCGACGGCCATCGGGACTCAGCCGCGGATAGGCAACGAAGTCGCTGCCGGTCACCAGCACCGTACCGGCATCGACCGGCTCGCCGGGCTGGCTCGGCAAGGGCAGCCGCACGATCTCGTTGCGCTCCTCGCCGTTGGCCTTCTTGGTTGCCTCGGTGTGGTCTTCGCGCACGCAGATCAGGCTTTCGCCATCCGGGCTGTAGACACAATCGGCGTATTGATAGTCAGGGGGCGTGATCGGCGTGGGATCGGCGCTGGGCGATCGCAGCGATTGCAGGTACAGACGCTGATCGGCGAAGTTGGCGAACACGATCCGTTCGCCGCGGATCCAGTAGCTGCTGCCGCCGTATTCGTGCACCCGGGTGCGGACGCTGTAGCCGTCAGGAGTCAGTGTTTCCGGTCCATCCTCACCGAGCCGGCGCAGCACCTGGCGACCCTGTTCGGTCGGCCGGCTCTCGCGCCAGTAGATCGTGCCGTCGAAGACGCGCACATCACTGATCGAGATCGCCGCCTTGGCGAGATCCGCCGCAGGGATGGGACTGGCCCAGCTCCCATAAGGCGCCGACTGCGGCGCAGCCAGCACCCCGCCGGCGAGTACGGCGGCAAGGCTGGCGGCAAGGGAGGCGCGGCTGGGGGCGGTCATCCGGGAAAACGACATGCGGTGCGACTCCTGCGGGCGGGGGGCGAACTATGCCAGCCGGAGGAGTGGAATGCAGTGGTCCCGATGATGCGGTACGCGGAGAAGAGCCCTTTTAGGTTTTACGTTCTAGGTTTTACGTAAGAGCAAAATCGCACAACTGCAGCAACCCCGCTCTTCTGGGCCCTGGGCCCTGTGCCCTGGGCCCTTGCTTTACCTCAGCCCTGCATCACCAACGATAGCTATAGCTCACCTGCAGCAGCCAGTCGGCGAAGGCGGCGTCGCCGTGGCCGCCGACCAGGCGGTCGGAGACGCTGCGGCTGCGGTTACGGTCGATGGCGTAGGGCGCGCTGACAGTCAGGCGGTGGACGCCACGCTCCATGCTCAGGCCCGGTTCCAGGTAGAGGGCGTGGCCGGGGCGGCGGAAGCCGTCGCTGCCGCCGATAAGATCTTCCGGCGGCACGCCTTCCAGGCGCAGCGCCAGGTCACCGGTCAGGCCATTCGCTTCAGACAGCACGCGCGCAAGGCCAGTGCGGAACTGGTAGCTGTCGGGAACCGACATGATGGCCTCGCTGGGACGGCTGCGATGGGTGGCCACGCCATTGGTGTTGCGCGGATTGATCAAATAGGAGCCGCTGACGAAGGCGAAATTCAAGCCGTTGCTGCCGAACTGGCGGTAGCCCTGGAACTCGAAGATCACGCCGGTGCCGCCGTCGCCGGGCTGGATCGACTGATCGACATTGCGCTGGACCGGGCCGCTGGCCAGAAACGCGGTGTCCTTGACATCGTCCTTGCCGGTCGGGAGCTTGATGCCGATGCCCAGCGTGAGACCGCGGCTGCGCTCGCGCACTGCCTCCAACTGGAAATCGCGGTAGGCCATCAATCGCAGGTCGCCGATGCCATTGGCCTGCATCGTGTGGCGGTTGACGCGATCATGTTCGTACAACGAGGAACGGCGCGCGAGTTGCACGGGCAGTGAGGCGGTGAAGCGCCAGCGCTCGTCCATCCGCCAGCCCAGCGAGTGATCGAAGGTGTGGACGCTGTTGCGTACATCGGTTTGCCGTGCCTGCCGCTGCGGTTCTTCGTGGCTGCCGCGAAAGTGGCGGTCGGAGAACAGATAGCGATAGGCGACGCTGTACTCCCAGCGGGTCTGGCGTGCCTCGTGGCCATCACCAAGGTCAAACACCAGCGGCGCGGTGGGACGAACCACGATGCAGCCGCTGCCGATGGCTTGCAGCGGCAGACACAGGCAGAGCAGGGCGGCGAGAGGTCTGATTCGCATGTTTTTGTTCTTGATGTCGTTGGCCGCGCAGTCTGGGTTGGGTTTCGGTGGAACGGGTAAAGCATCGGAAAAATCGTCGTAAAAACGGTGTAAACGCCTGCGGCTGAGCAAGAGTGAGACGAAGGGCCAAGGGGCAAGGGCCCAGGGCTCAGGGCGGGCTCCGGGCCCAGAAGATCAAGAGCCGTCTCCACCGTGTGGTGCCGCATTTGCGCCGGATTGACTGGGCCCTGGGCCCTGAGCCCTGGGCCCTGGGAGTCATGCAGATTCCTCACAGCATCATTTCGGCGCCTTGCGGTGATACTCCCGAGTCATCTTGCCGCTACGCTCTGCACATGTCGCCCGACCGCCGATCAACCCCGCTGGAACTGCTGGCTGCGCCCCTGTTGGGGCTGCTCCTGCTGGCGCTGGCGGCCTTGCAGTATCACTGGCTGGAACAATGGGCATTGCGCGATGCCGAAAGCCGGCAGGTGGCGCTGGCGACGCTGGCACAGGGGCTGGTGGCTGCCATCGACGCCGAAGTGGCGCAGGAACTCGACAGTCTGCGTGCCTTTGCCGCAGCGAGCGCCGATATTCCCCTTGGCCAGGGCTTGCCCCAGTCCGCTGCGCAACAGATGACCCCGATCTGGTGGGTAGCGGCCGATCCCCGGCGCGCTATCCGGCCGGTCTGGCGGCTGCAGCCGCGGCCGCAACCGCAATTGGTCCAGGTTGGCCTGGCCGAGCTGGCGCAGCTCGGCGGGGCCTGGGCTCAACAGCTGATTCGCGGCGTCGGCGTGGCCGAGCCGGAAGGCAGCGCGCCATTGCTGGTGCTGCGGCAAACGCAGAGGCAAGGCGACACGGCAGGCATCGTCGGTTACCTGGTAGTGGTTGTGCCTGCCGAACGATTTCAGAGCGTGTTGCGGCAAGCCGTCAAGCAAAGCGAACGCAGCCGGGGCGGGGCGATTTCGGCCCGGTTGCGGCCCGCGGTCGAAGTCGACAAGGGCACGCTGGTACCAACGCCGATGCGCTTTGCCGGACAGCCGGCAGCGGGCTACTGGCGCCTGCAACTGGACTATGTAGAAGGCACGGCGAGCGAGTTGGCAGGCCAGTTGCAACGTCGCAATCTGCTGCTGGCAGGCTCGATTCTGCTGCTGCTGGCGGCCAGCATCGCGTTGCTGGCGGCGGCCGCCCATCGGACACGCCGCCTGGCGGAGCAGCGCCTGCTGATGATTGCGACCGTCTCGCACGAGTTGCGCACGCCGCTGGCGGTG
>JBGTIE010000436.1:0-4571 GCA_041745855.1 Lysobacterales bacterium
GGAGCGGGTCGAGGCGCTGCAGCAGGCCGAGGTACATGCTCGTCGCAACCGGCTGTACGCGATCGTCGCTATTGCGTTGCTGACCACCGCGGTGGTCAGCTTCGGCTTTTAACGGGAAGCGCTCCGCGCGCAGCAGATGGCCGAGTCGGCCCTTGCCGAAGCGCGCCGGGAAGGCGCGCGCAGCGAGGCGATCAATCGCTTCATGCACGAGGACCTGCTGGAGGCAGCCAACCCGCTGCGGCGGGCGCCCGGTACCCCGGAGGCGACCGTGAGTGAAGTGCTCGAAGCGGCGCAACTACACGTGGGCACGCGGTTTTCCAATGAGCCCGAAATTGCCGTCAGCCTGTATGTGACGCTCGCTTCCCTGCGTACGGAATTCGGCCAGTACGATGAGGCCGAAGCCCTGTACAGCCAGGCCGCGGATGCTGCCCAGTCGCTACCGGCAGACGACCACATCCGGATGAATGCGGACGCCCAGCGAGCTGCGCTGTTGATCAGCAGGCAACGCTATGAGGAAGCCGAGGCGCTGCTTGAGCCGCTCCTCTCGCGCGCCTCGGCGATACTCGGCGCCGACCATCCAAGCGTGTTGCGCTGGCGGCTGACCTGGCTGGAATCGCGTTCACGCCAGGGATTCGAGCAGGCCTACGCGGCTGATCTGGAGTCCTTCGCGGACGACGCCGACCGCGCGCTCGGCGCGCCCAACGCCCTCGCGGGTGAGGCTCGACTGCTGGTGGCCCACGGCCGCCGCAGTGGTGGTGCACCGGAATTGGGTGCGGCAATGGCAGAGCGGGCGCATGCTGACCTGGCGGGGTCCCTGGGCGAGGATCATCCTTTCACGCTCAAGGCGCTGGCGGCCCACGCGCACGGACTGATGGCGCAGGGCGAGGACGATCGCGCGGTGGAGGCAATGGCCACCGCCTACCGACTGCAGCGTGCGCGCTTCGGCCCGCTCGTGATCGACTCCATGTTTCTGCAAAATGAACTGGGCTTCATGCTGGGCGCCATCGAACGTTACGCGCAGGCCGAGCCCGTGCTGGAGGAGCTGGTTGCGTTCCGGGCTCAGGTCTGGGGTGAGCACGCGATCCATGTCGTGCCCCCGCTCAGCAATCTGGCCAACGCACGCATGCAGCTGGGCAAGTACCAGCTGGCGCTGACGGATCTGGAACGGGCACTTGAAGTGCTCGACCAGCTCGAAGATGCCCCACCGGCACCGATGGTGGTGATCGTGATGCGCGGCCGCGTAGACACGCTGCGAATGCTTGGCCGGTTGACCGAAGCCGCAGAGCAGCTGGACGCAGCCGAGGCGCTCGCCGGCAGCCTGCCGGAGCAGGACCTGCGCCGGTTGGCGCTGGCCGGCGCGCGCGCGCGGATGATGGATGCACAGGGTCAGCGCGTGGAGGCGCTGGCCTTGTTGGAGGAGACCATCGCGGCCATGCGCGAACAGATCAACGATCGCAACCCCATGCTGCGGACCCTGCTGGCCGACCGCGCTGGGATGACGGGTGAGCATGGAGGCGGACTCTAGACGCGCGCGGAGAACCGGGGACACGGAGAACCGGGGACACACGGATTTCCTCGCGCGGATATTCTCGCGCCGAGAGCCGTTACCAGCGAGCGAGAACCGGGGACACACGGATATCCTCGCGCGGATTTTCTCGCGCCGAGAGCCGTTACCAGCGAGCCATCGGCGAGGCCGCAGACCTGATCGCCTACGCCCGCCAAGTCGGGCAGCAGTGCCTGCTCGGCCCGGGCGTCAGGGAGCCGCTCAAGCTGATGCGGAAAGAACAGCGCACGGCTTGATGCATTTCGAGGGCTGCTCGGCAGTTCGGTGCAGCACCATCGATCAGACCAGATACCCACGAGGATGGCGTCCGCTTCATCAGCCAGGTGTCATGAGCGGAACAAGCTGGATCTCCAAGCCCCGCAACGCCAGACCACCGCCGAAGGTCAGCGCTGTCCTGCGCCTACTCGGCGTTCTGACATTCGAGCAGCGCGTCGTCTTCGATCACCCAGCTCTCGCTGCCGGCGCACAGCGCAATGGCAGAGACGACGCATTCGTCGCCGTCCTCGTCGACGATCTTGACGTCATAGGCATCGCACGGAATCTTCCTGAAGACGTAGCTGTCGCCCGAAGCAATGGCATCATCACCCAGCTGATCCGGCCCCCACTCCTCGGTGTCCACCGAGCTGATGTAAAAGTTGTAGATGTCCCAGGACGAATTGTTGACGATCCTCACCTGAGCGTCGGTGTCGGCGGCAAAGGTCGGAGCGGCGAACAGGACGGACAGGCCCAACAAGGCAGAAAACTTCGACATGAGACACCCTAGGGAAGCGCCAAGACGGCGCGCGGATTGGAGCGCGAAAGGCAAGCGCCCGCAAGCAGGCGGGCGATGACGTCATCAAAAATGACGCCGACCGCGCCGTTAGCCCGGTGGGAAAATCAGACTGTCCCAGCGCTCAGCCAGTGCTCCTGTCCTGGGCCAGGCGACCGAGAGCAATTTCCATCGCGCCATCGGCGCCACCCAATCGCTGATCGAGTACGCACGGCACCTTGGTCAGCACTGGACGCAGAGCCTGCCCTCGACTCGATCGGGGGATTGCCAACATGCGCGAACGGCTGGCCTCGGTCAGCGAAGCCCTTGTAGGCCGTTGTGCCCGATCGGCGCGGTGCACTGACAAACGACGCACAGCAACTTCCGATCGGGTTCAGCGGCGCTCTTGATCTGCTTCGGAATGAACGAGCAGCGCGCGCCGGCACTCACCCTCAATCAACGGGTACGCCTCCGGAGTGCGAACTATCGACGCGATCGAAGCATCGACGGCACGGGCGAACTCAAGCCCCAAGCCAGGCGCTTGTCGCTCGTACCAGGCCTTGGCCTCAAGAAGCTCAGTCCGAGCTTCCGGCCTGAACGCGATGCACATCAGTGGTTGCGCTGAAACAGTTCAGCGCGAACCTGCTCCCAGGGAATCGCTGACTCGGGCTGGGCATCATGCGCTGCCAATCGGCGCCGGATCTCCTCACGCTGCCCTTCAGACAGCTGTACCGCTGCGGGGCTCTCGGCCACGATGCTGTCCCAGATATCCTCGACCAGCTGAATCCGCTCCGGAATGGAAAGCTGCGAAAAATCGGTCTTTGGGTCGCTCATGCCAAGGATTGTACGACGCTCCAGACCTTGTCGGCCATCGCCTCGCGTGCCCCCGAACGAGCGCCACGTCACCCGGCTACTACCACTGCGTATCGCGCTGTGTGCGGCGGACTTTCCTGTGTGGCTTCGACAAGGCGACCGGGCAGGACTTCGAACACCGTCGCGGCTGGATCGTTGCGCGGATGAACGAGCTGGCGCAGATCTATGCGGTACGGGTGCTGGCTTTCTCTGCGATGAGCAATCACATGCATCTGGCGCTGCAATTCGATCCGACCTGGGTCGAGGCGTGGACCGATCGCGAAGTTGCGGAGCGATGGAATCGGCTGTTTCCCAAGGCCGACATGACCGAGGCGCAGCAGGAAGACCGCATCCAGGCGTGGCTGCTCAAAGACAGCAAGATCGCCAACATGCGCGAGCGGCTTGCTTCGGTCAGTGAGTTCATGAAGTACCTTTCCCAACCCATTGCCAGACGCGCCAACATCGAAGACGACTGCACCGGCAAGTTCTGGGAGGGCCGCTTCAAGTGTCAGCGGCTGCTCGATGAAGCAGCCGTCCTTTCAGCAATGGTCTACGTCGATCTGAATCCGGTCCGAGCCGCGATGGCGCAGGATCTGGGAGACAGCGACTACACCCAGCCCGCGCTTCTCGCACCGATCCGTCGCGAGGGCGTCGAGATCCCGTCGTGGTGCGACGCACGGACCGTTTGGCGGTGAAGGCGTAGCGCGCCTACGTTGATCCGACAAACGGGAGTACGTCGCGCCACGGCGGGCCCGATGTGATGAAAGCGGGCGGCGTCCGCAGCAGGAGTGGTGTGAAAAGCGCGGGCTACATCCAGCAGCGCATCCGCGACACCGCGCGCAAGCTCGGCAGCGGCGGTAAACAACTGGAGGCCGTCGCCGGCGTCCCCGGCACCGGTTCGCTGCCGATCAGCATCGCCCAATACCTGAACCTGGTCGACTGGACCGGTCGGCAGATGCATCCCGGCAAGCGCGGCAAGATCGACCCCGAACGGCCACGGATTCTTGATCGACTAGCACTGTCCGACAGTTCCTGGAGAACCCAGGTCAAGGCGACCGAGAGCGACTTCTACCGCGCTATCGGCGCCGTCGATTCGCTGATTGCACCGGTCCGCGCGGCATTGGCGCAGGTCCGTGAGTCCCGGGGACGTCGCCTCGCCTAGCTTGCGACGCGAGACACCAACGGGAAGCTCTCGGGGGAACGAATGGAGTCAACAGAGAGGTCGATGTCGAGATCGGGCCAGTAGAGGTGGTGCGGACTCGGCTACTCGACGTGAAGAACCTTGCCGATTGGTGCTTCACGAAACCACGGGAAAGCGTCGAAGGGCAAAAAAAGTTCCTCTCGACCCAGCAGCAGCCAGAAGCCATGCTGCGAGACGTTGGTGACCTCAGGACCCGAAATGCTGCT
>JBGTIE010000437.1:0-5587 GCA_041745855.1 Lysobacterales bacterium
CGAGCAATGCGGCCGCGGCAAGCTGGGCCAGCGCCAGGCGCCGGTCAGGGGCCGGTCGAGGCATCCGCGTCACCGGTCGCATTGGCCAGCATGTCCCGCACCAGCTGGACCAGTTCGCGGGTGGAGAAGGGTTTGGTCAGATAGGCGTCGGCACCCAGCGCCAGACCCTTGGCCACATCAGTCTCGCGCCCCCGCGCGGTGAGCATGACGATCCGGATCGAAGCGTTCTCCGGATCGGCGCGCAGGTCCTGACAGACCTCGAAACCAGTCTTGCTCGGCATCATCACATCGAGCAGGATCAGGTCCGGTCGCTGTTTCGCCACCTCCGCCAGCGCCGCCAGCCCATCGCGCGCCACGCTGACCTCGAAGCCCTCGCGCTTCATCAGGTACTCCAGAGAAATCAGGATGTTCGCCTCGTCATCGGCGATCAGCACGCGCGCAGGTCGATTCATGGACTGGCTCCGGCATCAGAGATGGTGCTGCCGGTGGTGGTTGCAGCTCGCCACGGCAGGGTAAAGCGGAAGCAGGCGCCACCTGGCTGACCGGCCTGCATGCTCAAGGTGCCCCCGAAATGTTCGATGATCTGGCGGCTGATCGGCAGCCCCAGGCCGGTCCCCTGAGCCTGTCGCACCCCACCATCACCCTGGCGGAAGCGTTCGAAGATCAAATCCTGCTCCTGTTCGGGGACACCGGGGCCATTGTCTTCCACTTCGATCACTGCCGCCTCGCTGGTCGAACGCAAGCGTAACTGCACTCGACCGCCGCTGGCCGGCATGAACTTGGCGGCATTGGAGAGCAGATTCATCAGCACCTGCAGCAAGCGGTCGCGATCGAGCCAGACCGGCGGCAGACCGCTCGGCGCGTCCAACTCCAGCTGTGCGCCCTTCTCGCGAAACAACTCGGCGGTGGTCTGCAGCGCCTGCTCCAGCAGCTCACGCAGATCGACCTCGGAGTTGTGCCATTCGGCGTTGCCGGACTCGATCTTGGCCAGGTCCAGAACCTGATTGACGAGTCGGGTCAGGCGCTCGGCTTCAAGCACGATCAGGGCCAGGAATTGCTGCCGCTGGGCCGAATCCATCGCCGGGTCGTCGACCATCAATTCGGCAAAAGCGCGAATGGATGTCAGTGGGGTGCGCAACTCATGGGTGACCGAGGACATGAAATCGTCCTTGAGTCGATCCAGGCTGCGCAACTGCTCGTTCGCCGCGCGCAGCTCAACACTGGTGGCGCGCAGCTCCGAGCTTTCCTCCAGAATGCGCATCACGTCTTCCAGATCGAGGGCCTCTTCGTCGACCACCGAAGCGACCATCACCCGCGCCGAGGCGCTGCCGATGGCACCGGCCAGCTGAGTCTCGACGAACTGCACCAGCCGCGCGTCGGCCGGCAACTCGTCAACCCGCTGCAGACCGCGGCTGCGGGCGAAATCGAGCAGCGAGCGCTCGGCCCGTTCGCTGCCGAGGAAGCGCCCCAGCAGGCCCTGCAAGCTGGACGTGCGCGCCTGACCCCGCCAGAACACTGGCGCCGGCGCCGCATTGGCGGCCTGCACATCGACAAACAGCACCGCCTGCGAGATTTCGCGTGCGCTCGGCGGCCGCAGCAGCGAGACCCAGACATACACCGCCAGATTCAGCAGCAGGCTCCAGAACAGCGCGTGGGTCAGGCTGTCCAGACCGCTCAGGCCGAGCAGCTGTTCGGGACGCAGCAGATCGATACCCCACGGCCCGTAGGTGACGAAGTCGGCGCTGATCCAGCCGGACTTGGCGATCGAGGGCAGCATCAGGGTGTAGACCCAGATCGCAAAACCGGTGCTCAGCCCGGCCAGCGCGCCGGTCCGGGTGCCGCCCTTCCAGTACATCCCGCCGAGCACCACCGGGGCGAACTGAGCAACCGCGGCAAAACTGATCAGGCCGATGCTGATCAGCGCATAGGCATCACCGGCAATGCGGAAATAACCATAGCCCAGCAGCAGGATCAGCGCGATCGCCGCGCGCCGGATGCCGAGCAGCCAGCCACTGAGATCACCTCCGCTGCGGCTGCCGAAACGGCGCAGGCGCAGCAGCAACGGCATCACCAGATCGTTACAGACCATCGTCGAGACCGCGATCGCCTCGACGATGACCATGCCGGTGGCCGCCGACAACCCACCGATGAAGGCGACAATCGCGAGCAGTTGCTGGCCCTGCTGGAGCGGAATGGAAAGCACGAAACTTTCCGCCTCGGCCGGCGTACCGCCCAGCAACAGCCCGCCCAGCGCGATCGGCAGCACGAACAGGTTGATCAGCAACAGGTACAGGGGAAACACCCACACCGCCCGCCGCAGATGGCGCTCATCGACGTTCTCGATCACAGTGACCTGGAACTGGCGCGGCAGAAACAGCACCGACAGCATCGCCAGCAGGGTCAGCGCAAACCACTGCGCCGCGGCGAAGGGCTGGCCCTGCTCCAGCCGCAGCAAGGCGGCCAGTTCCGGTATCGCCATGGCCTGCCCGAACAGATCGCCGGCACCGTCGAAAAGCACCCAGGTCACGAAGACACCAACCGCCAGGAAGGCCAGCAACTTGACCACCGACTCGAACGCGATCGCCGCGACCATCCCTTCATGGCGCTCGGTGCTGTCCAGATGGCGGGTGCCGAAGATCATCGTGAAGCCGGCCAGCGCGAGGGCCACGTAGAGCGCGGAATCCTGCCACCAGGCCGGCGCGATGCCGTTGCCGTCGCTGCCGGTCAGTACCGCGTAACCGGTCGCCACCGCTTTCAACTGCAGCGCGATGTAGGGAACGATGCCGACCACCGTGATCATCGTGACCAACCCGGCCAGGCGCAAGCTCTTGCCATAGCGACTGGCGACGAAGTCGGCGATCGAGGTGATCCGGTAGTTGCGCACGATGCGGATCATCTTGCGCAGGACCAGCCAGCCCAGCAGCATCGCCAGGGTCGGCCCGAGGTAGATCGGCAGGAACCAGATGCCCCCGCTGGCGGCCCGCCCGACACTGCCGAAATAGGTCCAGGCGGTGCAGTAGACCGCCATCGACAAGGCGTAGACCCAGGCGTTGCCGATCAGCGAGCGGCCTTGGCGGGCGCGCAGGTCACCGTACCACGCGACACTGAAGAGCAGCAGCAGATAGGCGGCGGAAACGGCGACCAGCAGCGGTGCCGGGATTGTCATTCCCTTTCGCGCTCGACAATCACGGCAAGCAGGGCGATCAGCACTGCCCAGACCAGAAAAACTGCGGTCGGCAGCAGCGGCAGGCCGAATACGCTCAGCGGTCGGTCCCACAGGGCAAGCAGGGGCAGGTTGAACAGCAGCAGCGCTACCACGAACAGCGCCACCAGCCGCTGTCTGGTGAGCGCTTCAGGCACCTCAAGCGGCCCGGTTCAAGCGCCGGGCATGCTCAGTAGTTACCGTCGAAGTACGGGTCATGGTCCTCGCTGCCGCCTTCGCTGAGGCGGATCTTGAGCGCCAGGCCATCACGCGAATCGGCCTTGCGCAGCGCCTCTTCGAGTTCGATCTTGCCTTCCTTGTAGAGCGAGAACAGCGACTGGTCGAAGGTCTGCATGCCCTCG
This sequence comes from Lysobacterales bacterium, assembly GCA_041745855.1. GTDB lineage: Bacteria > Pseudomonadota > Gammaproteobacteria > Xanthomonadales > SZUA-5 > JAWLAT01. Next base: position 3,565 of record JBGTIE010000437.1, read on the forward strand.
GCAAGCGAACGGTCCATCGCTTCCTTCATCTCGTGGATCTGACCGCGCCGGATCAGGTCGCGGATCATCGGCGTATTGAGCAGGATCTCGATCGCCGGCAGGCGCTTGCCGTCCTTGCCCACCACCAAGCGCTGCGACACGATCGCCCGCAGGTTCAGCGACACGTTCATGAGGATGTTCTTGTGCGCGCTCTCGGGGAAGAAGTTCAGGATGCGCTCGAGGGTCTGGTCGGCATTGTTGGAATGCAGCGTGGACAGGCACAGATGACCGGTTTCGGAAAACGCGATCGCCGCCTCCATCGTCTCGGTGTCGAGGATCTCGCCGATCATGATCACGTCCGGTGCCTCACGCATCGCGTTCTTCAAGGCGTTATGGTAGGTCCGCGTGTCCAGGCCCACTTCGCGCTGATTGACGATCGACTTCTTGTGCCGATGCAGAAACTCGATCGGGTCCTCCACGGTAAGGATGTGGCCGCTGCTGTGGTTATTGCGATGATCGATCATGGCCGCCAGCGTCGATGACTTGCCCGAGCCGGTCGCGCCGACCATCAGGATCAGGCCACGTGGCTCCATCACCAGGTCCTTCAGGATGGCCGGCAGCTTGAGCTGCTCCATGCTGGGGATTTCGCTTTTGATCGCCCGGATCACCATCCCCACTTCGCCGCGCTGCTTGAACACGTTGATGCGGAAACGACCGGCGTCCTTCACCGCGATCGCCAGATTCAGCTCCAGATCGCGCTCGAAGGCCGGCACCTGGCCCTCGTCCATCAGCGAATAGCCGATCTTCTTCACCATGCCCGGCGGCAGGCCGGTATTGCCCAGCGGATAGAGCTTGCCTTCCACCTTGATGTTGACCGGTGCGCCCGTGGTCAGAAACATGTCCGAGGCGTTCTTCTCGGTCATCAACTTCAGGAAGTAGCCGATATCCATGCCGTGCTCCTGTCGATCCTGCATGTCGCGGGTGATTTTGCTGCCTCATTGTCCGTCAATCGACTCAGGGTGCTTGATGCGACGCTGAATGATCCTGACAATGGAGGCCATTGAAGCCGAGAGTAACCCCTAGTGAGCACGAATTGTACGCGAGTCGACGCGCCCCCTGCTGGCCGCACAATGTTGCAATTCGTTCGATGGGCGGTACTGGCTGCGCTGCTGGGACTGACCAGCTGCGCATCGACGCCGGCACCGATGAACCAGCTCGATCAGGCCGAGCAGGCACTCAGGGCGGCACGGGAAGCACGTGCCGCCGAATACGCGCCGGTCGACTGGCGGCTGGCCAGCGACACCTTCAGTCAGGCCCAGGCCTTGATGGGCGAACGCAAGCACGCAGACGCCGCGCGCTTGCTCGAGCGGGTCGTGGTGCACGCCGAACTGGCCCGGGCGCGCGCCGAGAACTCGCAGCAGCGGGCCCAGATTGACGCCCAGCAGCAGGAAAATGAGAGACTGCGTCGCGAACTGTTGGGAGATCGTCGATGAGCGCGCGTCTGAGCTTGGCAGTACTGCTGGCCCTGGGACTGGCCGGCTGCGCCTCGGCACCCAAGCGCGACCTGGCGCTCGAACGGCTGCGCGCCGAATGGGTCGAAGTGGGCACGCCACAGGCTCGTGAACTGGCACCGCTCCCCTGGCGCGATGCCAGGTCGGCGCTGGACCGCCTCGCCACGGGTGAGGGCAAGGCCGAGGACCGGGCGGAATGGGCCTTCCTGGCCGAGCAACGAATGCAGATCCTGAAGGTCGCCGTGGCCGGTGCAAAGGACAGCGAAGAGTTGCGCCGGCTCGAAAGCGAGCGTCAGACCATTTTGCTGGAAGCCAGCCAGCGCGACGCAGAGCAGGCGCGCCTGGAGGCGGAGAAGCTGCGTCTTCAGGCACTGGCCCGGGCCGAAGAGGCCGAGCGTCTGCGTATCGACGCCAGTTCCGAGTCAGCCCGCCGGTTGGAAAGCGAAGAGATCGCAGAGCTGGCTCGGCTGGAGGCCGACGCGGCCCGGCGGTTGGCCCAGGCGCAGGGGCGCGAGGCCGAACTGGCCCGGCGC
>JBGTIE010000438.1:0-12196 GCA_041745855.1 Lysobacterales bacterium
AGCAGCATTTCGGGTCCTGAGGTCACCAACGTCTCGCAGCATGGCTTCTGGCTGCTGCTGGGTCGAGAGGAACTTTTTTTGCCCTTCGACGCTTTCCCGTGGTTTCGTGAAGCACCAATCGGCAAGGTTCTTCACGTCGAGCAGCCGAGTCCGCACCACCTCTACTGGCCCGATCTCGACATCGACCTCTCTGTTGACTCCATTCGTTCCCCCGAGAGCTTCCCGTTGGTGTCTCGCGTCGCAAGCTCAGCCAGGACTTGATGCGCTCGGCCTGCTGCGCCTGGGTCATCTTCGCTTTGGGGAACAAGCGGTTCCAGCGCTCGGCGATCTGCTGGATCAAAGAGCGGCAGCAAGCTGCCAACAGCGAAAGCGGTAGCAAGCTACCGCACTCCATATTTGCTCATCGCCGAGGAGGCCAAGCTGGACATCGAGTCAGTCGCTGCATCCGCCGATGCGCTCCAGCAACTGTTCGCCAACCATGCCGGCGTGTCGACGACCCAGTGCGTTGGCGTCGAATTGGTAGCGCAGGCGCAGGCTGGCGCAGCCGAAGAATTCGAAGCTCGCCTCGCCGACGCGGAACAGGTTGCTGGTTGGGCGATGATCGAGCAGGCCACCGATGCTGCGATAGATCACCGCGGTCACCTGACCGTTCTGCGCGTCCTGCAGATCGGTCTGCAGGGCAAACCAGTCCTGCGCGCCTGGGTCGTCACTCTGACCCGCCAGGTCATAGGTGAACCAGGTCGCGAATAACAAGCCCGACTGCGATGCGTCGGCCGGGACCACCTCGACCATCAGCCCCTGACCGGAGCTTGCGGGATCAAACCAGGCGCCCGACTGACTCGGGCTGAACCCGGCTGCAGCCATGCTGCCAGCCTGGGCCGCTTCGATGCCGAGTGCGCCGCGGTCGCAGTCGCGCGTTCTGGGGCCGAGTCTGTGCAGGGGGATGACACCGCGTTGGCCGCCCGCCACGTCCTGGTTGAAACGAAAGCTCAGGTGACCGCGGTCGCAGCTTGAGAACCAGATCTCGGCGCTGCCCACCACTTCGGCGGTGGTCACTGGGGGTTCCCCAAATGCGCCGGCAGTGTTGCGCAGCAGGTCCAGCCGGACTTTCTCCGCGCCCGGCTCCGCTACCCCTTGCAGGGAGTACCAACGCAACGCGGAATCGTTGTGGGAATTGGCGTTGACGGTCTGATCCTGAAACGTGAACCAGGGCATGAACAGCGTACGCGAGGACTCGATGTAGCTGAGTACGAAGCCTTGCCCGGGCAGGGCCGGGTCATACCACGCACCTGCCATTCCGGGCTGGTCGGGCGGCGTAGCGGCAGCGGTGAGTGCTTGCGTGCTCAGATGGACGCTGCTCCAGATCGACTCGGCCGCCTCATACGGGCGCTCGAGCAGCAGGTCGATGCCCTCGGCCGAGACGCTGCCACCGCGGAAGCTGCAGCGGCTGCTTTCGCAGCTGATCGCTTGTTCACGCAGGGTTTCGCCAGTGCTGAGGCGAAACAGCAGGGTCTCGACATCACGTTCATCGGCACTGGCGACCACGCCGAGGTCGGACGCTCTCAAGAGACCACCAATAATCGGCGGAGATGCGGTGAAATCGGCCCACAGTCGCGTGGGCAGCTCCCGCGTCCAGCGCACCTGCCCACCACTGAGGTCCAGCGCACTGAGGCTGAGTTGTTTGAAGTTGCGTCGCCATATGATCAACTGCTCGGGCTGGGCGTCGAACAAGGCCCACTGCTCGGTCAGCCCGACCTCGAAATCCAGCACCGGGGAGGCATCCGCAGGAATCCAGCGCAGGCTCTCCTGGCTGGTTGAAACGAGAATTCCCCGCGCGGTCGCGGCCAGTAGTTCGCGCAGCACTGGTAGCGATTGAAGGTTCAACATGCCGTCATGCAGACGCACTACCCTGCTGCCACTCTGGCCGTTGAGGACCAGCGCACTGGAGCCGTGATCACCCAGCACGGCCCGTTCGCCGTCCAGCAGCACAACGGGCTCGAACAGATCAGATCCATCCAGCGCGTTGATCAGCCGCAACTCGTTGCCCTCGATCAAGGCCAGACCGCTGGCGCCGAACAGGCGCCAGCTCTCCCTTTCGAGATCAACGCCTGTTTGCCATGTCATTGTTCCCGTTTCGCGCTCAAGGCAGGTCAGTGTCGAAGGAGCCTGGTTGACGCGTTTCCGGACGCACACCACATTCTCGCTGACGCCCATATCGATGCCACCAGGGGCGCTGGTCAAGCCGGGTGGCAACGAAGGCAACTCGGCCGTCCAGCGCAGCTGGCCGGCTCGGTCGTGCCGGCGCAGAGTGAGCGCTTGCAACCGTCGGTTGATCACGAAGTGATCGCCGCCGACTGATTGACTCAGAATCAGGCCATCGGCGGCTTTCAGCTGATTCAGCCAGGGCATCTCGCGGACGATCAACTCGCCATCGCCATCGATCCGGTGTTGCGGACTGTTGCTCGCCATGAACTCACCGCCGCGCAGCGGATTGAAGTCCCCGAAATCCTCGTAGAACGGCAGATCTGTCGAGGTACGGACAGAGCCGTCAGGGCCGACCGCAATGAATTCGTAAGTGTTCCTGAGCGGCATCGTTTCCGTTACACCGGCAATCAAGCGAACGTCGCCCTCGTCGGTCACGACAAAAGTCACCACAGACAGTTGGGATGGGTACAGCCCCTGCCAGACCACTCGGCCGTCGACATCCAGCCGGAAAAGATCCAGTCCGCCGGTGTCGTTGTATCGACCGGTCAGACCCCGAGTGAGTTCCACCTCCAGTGGATCACGCCAACCCAAGTCAGTCAGGCGGTGCTCCAGCAAGCCTTGCGCAACCACCTCGCCGGAACCGTTCAGGTGCCAGTACTCGGTCCGGTGTTGCTCGTTCCACGGATAACAGGCCGCCCTTACACCGCCGGCCGTCGGCACCAGTTGCAGGTGCTTGCATTGCGAATCTGGCTGCAGGCGCGGCAGCTCCACCTGCCAGATGTCAGCGGCGTCCGCATCCAGGCGATGGACCACGGCACTGGTCTGGCCGTTGACGCTGGCGTAGACCCCTTCATCGTCGGTGGGCGCGAGTGAGGAGTAATAGCGCCCTTGCGCACGCGCCTGGTCGTAATCGATGACTTCCCGGCCGACTGGGTCCAGACGGCCCAAGCCGGTGTGATGTCGGATCCAGACCGCCCCGTCTGGAGTGGCTGCAATGACCCAGCAATCGCCGTACTCGGCGTGCCCCACCCAGCGCACGCTGCCGTCATCGGTGCGCGCGGTCATGCCGCATTGGCCTACATCGTAGAGGCGGCCGTCCTGCAACAACTGGCCGCTGCCGGGCTCACCGTAGAAGGCATTTCTGGACTCATACCCGCCCAGGCGCGGTCGTAGCGACAACAGCTGCTCCTGCGCATCGATATGGGCCAACAGCTCGCGCTGGTCGTCCAGACTGAGGAACAGGAAGTGTCCGCCGTTCGGTGCCAGTTTCACCCGCGAATGGCTGATCACTGCCGATTCACTGGCCTGACCGGCCAGAGGCTGGTCGCTGCTCCATTCATGCGACTGCGCCGATGCCGCCGCGTTGGCGAGCATAGCGAGGATGAGGAGGCGGAAAGGATGGAACTTGGGCATGATCCGGGCGTCGGTGCGGCAATTCGGGCTCGGGAACGCTAGCGCAAGCAAGGGCAACACGCCAGCGGGCGATTCGGGGACAGGCGGGCGGGCGATTACTCGATTCGGGGACGCGCGGACTCTCCGAAGAACGACCGCATCAAGAGCAAAAAGGACCGGTGAACTTTCTTGGGTTGGCCGCCGCAGCCGCAGCAAGAGCGCCGCTGAACCCGATCGGAAGCGGCCGCGCGGCGTTCGTCGATCACCTTGCCGATCGGGTACAACGGCCTACATGGGCGTCGCTGACCGATGCCAGCCGCTCGCGCATGTTGGCGATCTTGCCGTCCTGCGCCAGCCAGGATTCGATACGTTCGGCCAGCTGCGCCTCGGTCATCTTCGCTTTGGGAACAAGCGGTTCCAGCGCTCGGCGATCTGCTGGATCCAATAGCGGCAGCAAGCTGCCAAGAGCGAAAGCGGTAGCAAGCTACCGCACTCCATATTCTGTAGTGCTCTTTGCTATCTTTGGCGCCATCGCGCTGTACCCGAAGCTCAAGGCGTTCGGCGCGTAAACCGAGACCTGATGCACAACGAAAGCGGTCAAGCGGACCTGCGGGGATACACTTCGAATGAACCGAACACTGTCGCCCGCAGGCCGCTTACCACGGCGTTCGCTGTGACTTGCACCGCTGGCGCAGTCATTTGGACCCTTGCTGCGTCTGTAACGTTGGCGTCGGGCGCTGAGCTCGCCCAGTTGGCGAGCACCAAGATGCCGGGCGCCGAGATCGTTGCCCATTGCCAGATCTCGGAAGGCATCTTCGCGGTGGCTACGCGCGACTCCTCGCGGGGCGGGAGCTACTACATACTCTCAGCAAGTACTTCGCCTGCCGAGCTCGGCAGCTTCGACGGAGAACCGGAACTGCAGTGCGTATCCATAAAATCGGCCAAGGAACTGGATCATGCGATTCGCACTTCCGAGACCATCCATGGCCAGATCTCGCCAAGCTTCGAAGGCACTGTGGTGTGCGGCTTCGTGTCCGCAACGGAGGCTAGATGCTGGCAGCTCAACAAGGATCAGATAGGCCAGCAGGTTGGAGGCTGGATCACCTGAGGTCACAGCTAACCCCTGGAAATTGCGAAGGTGAGGTGGGGACTTCGAGTGGTCGGTGGGGCTCGAATGGCGTCGTCTGAGCGCTTTTCTGCCGCTGATTTCCCCACTGCGCTTTTCGAAGGAAGTAGGCCGATGTGACCCGCGCCGAGGCGCCCGATTGGCGCCGCCAAGCTGATCGCGGGTCTCACCGGCTGCGTATGATCGCCTCGTTCATTCCAAGAGCGCCGCTTCGGCTGTCCAAGTCCATTGGCCGGACTCCGGAAAGCTGGCTCGCCATGCAGGACGCCCATGATCTGTGGGTCGCTCGGCGGCGGTTGGCGTACAAGGAATCGGTCTACGGCGCGTGCGCGTAGTTCGTGTGCCCTCGGATTCGAACGTCCTCGACTTCAACCGTGTGCTCGGGTTCAAACGAATCCAAAGCGGTGCAAAGCACCGCACTCCAAAGGCGCTGCGCGCCATGAACGGCGTTGCGCAACTTTAGACTGCGGCGCTCCGCGCCGCTTTGGATGCTCTTCGGGACTCCGTCCAACTTGAGCAGGCGCAGGGTCGTTCCTGACTTCGCTGACCGACGCGAGGCGCTCGCGCATGTTGGGTCGATCGTTCCGCGCTTGTCTGGATGCATCTCAAGGCGGGGTCGAGCTTACGGCGATCGGGGCTTGCGGGGGACTTGCGTGATCAACAGGACAGCCGCAAACTCGACGCGACTCTGGGAAGCAGACGCGACCATGCAGCTCGATCGGCAGTTATCCGTTCCGAAACACGGTACCTCGCCGTCAGTTCACTCCTCGGTGTCGGCATGAGAACAGTCGTCTCTTCGATACTGTTCGCAGTTGCGCTGGCGTGTCCCCTTGCAGTTGGCGCGGCTGAGGATTTCTCTGATCCAACTACGCTTGGGCGCTGGATAACGCACTACTACAAGCATCCAGAACCTCATCGCGTGGCCGATGCAATGCTCGCTGCCAGTTCACATGGCTTCATGGAGGGCGGTCGAAGTACTCCATCCTTCATGGGTTTTGTCGCAGGAGTGATGTCCAAGAATCACCCAGTGGCCGAGTCCTTGGCCGAGCAGCTCATGGCTCTTCCAGAAGCGCATCAACAAGTCCTTGTCATGGGCGTCTGGTACTCAAGCTACCCGGAAGGTAAACCGCTGTTGGACCAGCTAGCGAAATCCTTGCCTGAACACCAGGAAGTTGTTGAGCAGCTATTGGCGAGTGGTCGTCCAAACCTGCTGGATCTACCGTTGGAACAGGGACCCTGGGTGCTGGACGCACTCTGGGGGTATTTTTTTGCAACGGGCGATGAGGCAACGGTGATCAGGATTATTTCAGCTCTGCCATGGATTGAAGTGCGCGGCGACACCTCCCGTCTGCTTGTTGGCGGTGCGGCCAGATGGTCGCTCATCTCAAACGCCATCCAGCATGAATCGGTAATGGCGATCTGCCGGGAAGCGCTAGCCTCACAAACCGAAGAGATCGCCGGAGTGCTTCGTGACGTAATTGCGGAAGCCGAGAAAGATCTGCGGGAAGGTAAGACAGGATGACGCGAACCAGGGACGACGCGAACCAACGCGAACCAGGGACACACGGATTTGCCGTGCTGTCTTGGAGCACCCTGGCCTCGATCCGCTCGCCCAGCTGCGCCTCGGTCATCTTCGCGTTGGGGAACAAGCGGTTCCAGCGCTCGGCGGTCTGCTGGAGCCAAGAGCGGCAGCAAGCTGCCAACAGCAGAGCGGTAGCAAGCTACCGCACTCAAACGTGTGCTCGGATTCGAACGCATCCAAAGCGGTGCAGAGCACCGCACTCCAAAGGCGCTGCGCGCCATAAACGGCATTGCACAGCTTTGGACTGCGGCGCTCCGCGCCGCTTTGGATGCACTTCGGGACTCCGGCAACTTGAATATGGATGCATCTTCCGGCCGGTCCAGTCGACGAGGTTAAAGGAAGCAAGAGCGCCGCTGAAGCCGATCGGAAGTGGCTGCGCGTCGTCGTCAATGCCCCGCGCCGATCGGCTACAACGGCCTACAAGAAGATCGCTGTCCGATGCCTTGCAGCGCTCACTTCCAGCCTTGCCAGGATCCGCCGGTCGCGTTCGCGCTCGGTCTCATCAACGCGCACCAGGTCGGCAGGCTTGTTCAGCACAAGCTTGTGCGGCGACCCTTGCTTGATGGTGCGTGCGCCGATCCCGACCCCGGCCAACTGAAGTTGCTCCTGCACGTGCCTCCGTCGCTGCTCGGCCATCGCCAGCACCAGCGGCAATCCGGTGCGGGTTTCCGCCCAGCGAATCACGCCAGCGCAATCACTGCAGCGGCAGCACCAATCGACCCCGCGCAGCCCATGGTCGTCGGCGCCACGAGGCGCCTGGGCGAGCGATTGCGACAATGCGAGCAGCGCCAGATCACGCAGGCCTGCCAAGGCCGGCTGCGCAATCAGATCCGGGCTGGAAAGCACCTCAGCGAATTCGCGCATCGGATAAAGCATGGGCGTGGCTTCGACATGATCGGTCAGCAACGCCGTGCCGGCATGAGCCGGCTGCAGCGCCAGCGCGCGAACCAACTGACCCAGCAGTTGCCAATGTCGGGAGCGCACGGCCAGCCGCTTAACCGGCGGGGTACGTTGCAACAGTCCATCGCAGTACTGCAGGCGCTGCAGACAAGCGGACAGCCAGAGTGTCAGATGCGGCGGCGACATCCCCTCGTCGATGCCCGCCCGGAGGAACGCGTCGAGGGGCTCTGGCCACAATGCCAGCGCGTCACCAGGGCCGAAGTGGAAACCGGGTCCGGTGTCCATGGGTGATGTTCGCTCGGCTGGAATCAGCCAGGCTCGCAATAGCTGCTCCAGCCAGGACAGACCGCGTGCCTTCTCCAGCACGACGAATGACTCTGCGTCCTCCGGAAGCAGTCCAGGCAGCTTGAATGCCGCCAGCAATTCCAGCGCGAGCGATTCATCCTGCAGCGCCGCGACGATGTCGGTCAGTTCCGGCAGGATCTCGCGTCCCATTCTGGCAATGGCGCGAGTGAGTTCCGAGGCAACGCCAGCCACGCTGCTGGTCAGCTGACCATCCGCATCGCCGGCCAGGGCGCGGATGCGCAACTCGACCAGAGCCGCCTCTGTGTCGATCCGCAACCGCAAGCGGAAGTCGGCCTCCGCTGTCAGGAGCACGATGGCGGCGCGTCGATACCAGTACTCGACGGTTTCGCCGTAGTTGCCCATGAAGCCCTCGTATTCTTCTTTGTACAGATGCTCGGGACCGGACTCGGAAAGGTGCTCCACGCAATCGTCGCCGATGGCCAGATCCGCACCTGAAACCGACTCACCCTCGCTGTCCAGCCAGTGGTTCAGAACGAGATTCCGGTCGATGAAGTCACCCTCAGGTTCGCTGCCGCGCACATAATCCGGCGCATCAAAGATCTGGTGGTCCTCGGCCAATGCCAGGTAGACAGTCAATCCGAGTTCATCGGCAGCGCTGCGCAATGCTCCCACCAGGCATCGATCACGACCCTTGATCAAGCTCCAGTGCAGACCATGTTCGCTGTATTCATGATCCAGCAGCAGCACCCAGGGTGTCTGTCTGGGCTGACCGTCCGGCCTGAACAGCGCAGCCATCGCGACGACCATTCCGGTGTCTACTGGTGCGGTCGGTGCTTCGAGGTCTGCGGGCACCAGCAAGTCGAAGGTCAACGCCACCCGCCAGCCTTCGCTGACTGCCGAGATGGAATGTCGGCAGTCGGCGTAGAACGCGCACCAGCGCAACGTGCTGCCCTGCCCCAAGGTCTGCGAAACGAAGTCCAGCGACTGGTCACCATGAACGATCCGTAATGCACCGCCCAGATGCGCCGATGGCCAGATCAGAACCAGCGTGCCCACCATGCCGGCAGTCTTCTCGGTGTCCTGATGATCCTTGAAGAACTGCTCTGGCCCGTAGACCAGCAAAGAATGCAGGCGTGCGTCGAGCCGCTCGATGCCCAGCATCGAGGCGACCTCCCGCAACAGCGATTCACGCTCAGACTCGTCCCATTGCAAACGCAGCCGATCGGCCGTGAACTCGCCGCAGTCGCGCACCGAGGCATCGAGCAAGGTCTGTTCGCGTTTGCCGAATCGAGCCGGCGTGGCCATCGCGCCGAGCTGCTCGGCCTGCTCGCCCGGCAATGGCACTGAAACCAGCCCGAAATCCGCGACCTCCAGCGCCAGGCCCTTGCTTCCGGTCTGACCGTGGGCAGCAAAGTGGACCGGGTTCGCCGTATGGTGTCCAACCGGCGCGCTGTTGCGATGCCGACGGAAGTGCTCCAACAATGCAGCAGAACTCATCCCGCACCTCGAAAGCAAGGTCGGTGCCGCGGTTGTAGGTCTGAAATCACCGAGCTGGCCTCCGGTCTGACAAGCAACTATTGTGACCTACTGCGGCCCTACCCCGGATACCTGCTCGACGATCCACTCGACGATCTCATCGAATCTCTCCAGCTCCAGAGCGTGTCCGCGGTCGACGCGCAACTCGGTGATGAAGTCGCCGGCGATCCTGGCTACGACCTGGTCTGCATCTCGCGAATACTTGTCCTGGGTCCCCGACACCACCATGGTCGGCCGAGGTCCGATGGCATTAAGCACATCGTGCGTGTCGATCTGGCGCGCGAGTCCAGGCACGGCCTCGAAGAGGGTGATCCCGGTGCCTTCCCGGCGGCGCGTCTCGAAGCTGCACACGGCGCCGCTGATGCAGGCGAAGCTGCATCGTGCATCGACTGCGGCGTGGTACAGCGCCGTATAGCCACCGTACGAGTGCCCTGCCACACCCACGAGCCGCTCGTCTATTTCAGCGGCCTGGAGCAGAACGCTCAGGGCCCGTTGGGCGTCGTCCAGGCACTTCCTCATCAACACATCGCCATCCAGCAATCGGTAGCTCATGGCGTTGTAGTGCTGTAGCCAATCGTAGTGATCCGGCTCCACCCCTCGAACCGCTCCTCGTCGATCCTCAAAGGTGATCGCGTCGGGGGCCAGGACGGCGAGGCCTCGGCGAGCGAGTGCCGGCCCGAAGGCTTGAAAAGCATCACCCACCTCGCCGGCTACCTCGCTCTTGCCGAAGTGGAATTCCCCGTTGTGCTGGTGAAAGACCACAACGCCGCCAAGCGGGTCGCGGCCCCTCGGCGTGAACAGGAAGGCAGGAATGAGGTCGCCTTCAAGCCCCCGGTACTCGATCCGTTCCCGGTCGAATCCGTCGGCTTCTACTATCTCGCCTCGTTGGAACGCCACCGGAGCAGGGTCCGCAAGTCCCAGGCGCTCTCGAAGTTTCGTGCTGAGGTCAGTCATAATCTGCAATGGTAGCGGGCAATCAGGGTCCGATTGGCGTCGTCAAGTTGATCGCGGGTCTCACCGGCTGCGTGCCTTGATCTTCGCTCTGGGGAACAGCCGGTTCCAACGTTCGACCACCTGTTGGAGCCGAGAGCGGCAGCAAGCTGCCAAGAGCAGAGCGGTAGCAAGCTACCGCACTCCATATTGGCTCATCGCCGAGAAGGCCTGAGGATTCGGCTACGGCGCGGGCGAGGAAGTTTGTGTGCCCGCAAGCAAGCAGGTGCGAGCAGGTGAGTTGTGTCCAAGGTTGAGGTGAGGGGAAAGTTTGTGGACAAAGGTGAGAGGAAAGCCCTCAAAGACATCAATGCCTACGGCTGTCACGTTATCCACGTTCTTGAGGATTCCGCGCACCCGAAGTTCACTTACTCGATCGGCATCGAGCAAACATCCGGACAGCCTGAACTGATCGTGGCGGGTCTCAAGAGTGAGATCGCTCATTTCATGGTCAATGAATACAATCGTCGCATCAAGGAGGGGGAGCGTTTCGAGCCAGGGCAACGCGCCTCGGGCTTCATCGAGGGATTCGACGTAGAGTTCCGCCTGGTTCATAAATCTCACTACAGGGATTACTTCGGATGGGCGTTTTGGCTGTACAAAGGCGACAACTTTCGTGTCTTTCAAGTTGTGTGGCCCACCACCAGTGGGATATGGCCTTGGGAGACTGGCGCGTCGGAATGGTACTTGTATGTTCAACCATTGCTTGACCGGCCTGTGTCGTGAGAATTCCTTCAATCCGATCCCGTTTCTCGGGTTGTCTTGAATGCAGGCGTTAGCGGGTGGCGGTCATGGGGGACTGGTTTGCACGGTTGAGCTCGTTGTCTTCGAGAATCTGGAAGACGATGCCTCCCTTCACGACTTTCTGCAGTGGTTCCCGGGGGTGACGTCTGAGCAGGCGCGTGCCGTCCTTGACCATGTGGCGAAAAGTGCAGTTGAGGCAGCCTGATTTTGGGTACTGGATCGCCGCGGTCGCTAAGACTCCCTCGCGATGACGAGGGTTCATGGCCCGTGTGCATTTCCGCTGCAACGTTCATCAGACGTCTCCCGCAGATGGCGCAGGAATCGGCTGACGAGGCGCGCGGGAGGAATGTATGTCCCGGGATCGCGCGCAGGTTCCCGCCGTCACGCCGCTCGACTCGATCGTTGGAACCGCCTGTCAAATCTTCGATATACTAAGCCGCTATGGAACTCGAACTCCTTGAACAAGAAGCACTCAGGCTCCCTGCGGCAGCTCGTGCCAAGCTGGCATTCGAACTGCTTGAGAGCCTCGACACTCTAACTGAGTCCGAAGCGGAAGAGATGTGGCTGGACGAAGCGCAGCGGCGTCTGGCAGAGCTTGAAGCTGGGTTGGTTCAGGCAGTCCCGGCGGAGGAAGTCGACCGTAAGGCGCGGGCGCTATTGAGGTGAAAGTGCACTACCTTCCCGAGGCAGAAGCCGAGCACCTCAAGAGCAAAGCGGCGCCAGGTCGCCGCACTCCAAAAAAGGGCCGCACGCGCCACATTTGGAGTGCGCTGGTTTGACAGCGCTTTTGCTCCGCTCAGCGATCCAGCCGCGTGGTTGCTTGAAGTTTTCGGACGACCTTCACCTCGACGAAGAGCCGGTGATCCCGTGATTTTGCCCAGTTAATTCCGAAGCCTTGGCTATCGTCGAAGCGGCAAGTCGGAGGTCGTCCACCAGCATCCGCAAGGCTGCGTCCTGCGCTTCGCCCGCGGGCTGGCGCAGCACCCATGCGGGATGCACGGTGATCACCACGATCGCGCCGTTCTCCAGCTCGCGCGGCACACCGCGTGCGGTGAGCGTGCTGACCGGTTCGCCCAGCATCGCCTGCGCGGCGGTACCGCCGAGGCAGACCACCACCCGGGGGCGCACTGCCGCGAGTTCGCCTTCCAGCCATTGCCGACAAGCGCGGATATGCCCCACGAGCGGTTTGCGGTGCAGGCGCGCCTTGCCGTTGCGCTCGTAGTGGAAATGCTTGACGGCGCTGGTGACGTAAACCGACTTGCGGTCCAGACCGGCCTGCACCAGCGCTCGGTCCAGCAGTTTTCCGGCAGGTCCGATGAACGGACGGCCGCTCAGGTCTTCGCGGTCGCCGGGGGCTTCGCCGACCAGCATCAGCGACGCACCGGCGGGGCCCTCGCCGAACACGGTCTGGGTGG
>JBGTIE010000439.1:0-6685 GCA_041745855.1 Lysobacterales bacterium
GCATCGAGTCCGGCCGCGCCCACCGCGTCAGCGTCCAGGTCGGCCAGCGCAACGACGCCGAGGCGGAAGTCCTCGGCGGACTCGTTGCCGGCGATCAGGTCGTCTTGTATGGCGATGATCGGGTGGTGGATGGTGGGCGGGTTTCGTTCTAGCTTTTGTGTGCATGGCAAGCAGAGCCAAGCAGAGCAAGGGCTTTTCAACACAAAGGACACAAAGGGCACAAAGGAAAAGCTTTTTTGTCGGCGCAGCGAATGCGACCTTCACGATCGAGGACCTACACGAGCGAGCGACGCAAGTAGCCAGGCCAAGGCCTACCACCCCTTCGTCATTGCGAGACACCTTTTCCGGCCCGTTGTGCACGCGGGCCATGAACCCTCGTCATCGCGAGGGAGCTTGCGACCGCAGCGATCCAGAGATTTTTCACTCCACTTGTGGTTCAGATCTCTGGACTGCCGTATGCGTTCACCGCAGAGCGTTGGCCGGTGACGCGAGGCCACCCGGGGCCCGACCAAGGCACACGGAGAACGCCCTTGCTTTACCGCCCTGAAAGGGCAGCACAAGTTAGCCTGGGGCAACGCCCCAGGAAAACCGGACCACGAAAACCAGAGCCCTGAAGGGGCGAACCATGGTCGGCTGCCGAAACGTCGGCGCGGTTCAAGGCGCGCTGTCAACGTGGTCGTGTCGGCTTGCCGAACAGTCGGATATCGGGCGCCCCTTCAGGGCTCGGGATCGACGCGCTGCTTACCTGGGGCGTTGCCCCAGGCAAACTTTTGCTGCCCCGTTGGGGCGAAAAGCACAGCTTGGCGAGTAGTGCATGAAATCAACAATTTATCTCACGGGTTCATGGAGAGGTCCGCGCCGACCGATCTCCAATCAAGGCACTAACTCCTTCGGCGCGGGCCGCGGCAATCCAGTGCTTCTGTCCGGAGACGGTACTGCCACTGGATTGCCGCAGTCGCTTGGGCTCCTTCGCAATGACGAAGTTTCGGGACCAGCGCGGGCTGCGGCAATCCCGATCCAGTGCTTCTGCCCGGAGACGGCATCCGTCACTGGATTGCCGCAGTCGCTTGGGCTCCTTCGCAATGACGAAGTTTCGGGGCGAATTCCAGCCCTCGGCTTCTTCGGCGCGGACCGGCAGTGACGCGGTTTCGCGCGGCGCCCCGGCCATCCCGCTCTTCACTGGCTACTGGAACTGGCTCCGGGTACCTGGGCCCTGGGCCCTTTCGCGTCTGACCCCTCAGCCCTCAGCCCGCTATTCCCAGCCCTCAGCCCTTCAAAGCCGCCTGCAACTCCGGCACGACCTTGAACAGGTCGCCGACCAACCCAATATCGGCCACCTCGAAGATCGGTGCCTCGGCGTCCTTGTTGATCGCGACGATGGTGCCGGCGTCCTTGATGCCGGTCAGGTGCTGGATCGCACCCGAGATGCCGATGGCCATGTACAGATCCGGTGCAATGATCTTGCCGGTCTGGCCGACCTGCATGTCGTTCGGCGCGTAGCCTGCGTCGACTGCGGCGCGAGAGGCGCCGACGCCTGCCTTGAAGGCGTCGGCGAGGTCATAAATGATCTGGAACTTTTCCGCACTGCCCAGGGCACGGCCGCCGGAGATCACGCGGGCGGCGGTCTGCAGGTCGGGGCGGTCGCTGCTGCCACTTTCCAAACCGACGAAGCGGGTGTGGGAAGGCGCATCGACTTGCACGTCCGCCGCCTCGATCGGCGCAGCTGCCGAGCCATTGCCGGTCGCCTGATACGAGGCCGTGCGCACCGTCGCAACAACCGGTTGGTCGGCCGGTGCTTCGACGCTGGCGATCGCGTTGCCGGCGTAGATCGGTCGCTTGAACTTGTGACTGCCTTCCACCGCCATGATGTCGCTGACCTGGCTCACCCCCAGCAGGGCGGCCACGCGCGGCATCAGGTCCTTGCCGAAGGTGGTTGAGGGCCCGAAGACGTGGCTGTAGTCCTTCGCCAGCGCGACCACGGTCGGTGCGCAACTGGCCGCCATCGGATGGGCGAAGGCGGCGTCGGCGACAGTCAGCACCCGGCTGACGCCATCCAGCGAGGCTGCGGCACTGGCCACGGCGGCCGGGTCGTCGGCCAGGACGAGTACGTCGATGCTGGCGCCGTCGATGGCGCGGGCGCAGGTCAGGCACTTGGCAGTGGCGGCGTTGAGCTTGCCCGCGGTGTGCTCGGCGATGATCAAGATCTTGCTCATGAGTTGCTCCATCAGATCAGATAGGCGGCGCGCGCTCGAGCGCGCCAGCGGACTACAGCAAGCCTTTGGCCTTGAGCGCCTCGACCAGCGCCGGCACGTCGGCGACCATGACGCCCTTGCTGCGCTTGGCCGGAGCTTCATAGCCGGTGTACTTGAGATGGTCACCCGACTCGACCCCGAGGGAGTCGAACTCGATGATCTCGCGCGGCTTGGACTTGGCCTTCATGATGTCCGGCAGCTTGATGAAGCGCGGCGTGTTCAGACGCAGATCGGTGCTGACCACCGCGGGCAGGTCGACCGCCAGCGTCTCCAGCCCGGCATCGACCTCACGCGTGACGGTGACGGTTTCACCATCCACTATCACCTTGGAAGCAAAGGTCGCCTGCGGCCGGTCCCACAGTGCGGCGAGCATCTGCGGCGTCTGGTTGCAATCGTCATCGATCGCCTGTTTGCCCAGCAGCACCAACCCGGGCTCTTCCTTCTCGATCAACTTCAGCAGCACCCGCGCAGCGGTCAGCGGCTGGATCGCCCGATCGGTCTTGACCAGGATGCCGCGATTGGCGCCCATCGCCAGACCCGAATCGAGCTGCTGCATCGCCAGCTGCGGGCCGATGCTGACGACGATCACTTCAGTCGCCTTGCCCGAATCCCGGATCTTCAGCGCCTCTTCCAGCGCGATCTCGTCAAAGGGATTGATGGACATCTTCACGCCATCGGTGGCCACACCACTGCCGTCCGGCTTGACCTGGACCCGCACGGTGTAATCGACGACACGCTTGAGGCCGACGAGGATCTTCATCGAGCGCCTTCCTGTGGCTGTATGGAACGGCGGATTGTAGCGGAGCGGAGCGTGAAGGGCGCGGTGTGGGGGTCGAATTGGGCGCGATTCAAGGAGGCGGCAGTCGGGGTCGGAATCGGAATCGAGGGCAACCGACCGGGGTGCGGGCGACGAACGACTAGCGTGCACTGGGCAGCGATCGAGTACGTCGGCAGGCAGTACCCCGTACTTGACGGATCGTGCCGAACCCAAAAGCTGTGGGGCGGCGTGGCCACGATTCGCGAGGAGGATGGTTACGCGGAAGCGGATCGATTCCGATTCCGATACCGATTCCGACCCCGAGGGGAGCTCGCGGCCAAATTACCAGCCGAAACAATCGAATCGTTCGATTCGGTGGCATAATCCTCGCTGATCTCAAAGGAACGCCCATGCACACCCTCACCGCCAACGAAGCCAAGACCCGATTCGGCGAAATGCTGGACATGGCTCAGCGCGAGCCAGTCCGGGTAACCCGTCGACAACGAGTGGTGGGTGTCATGGTCAGCGCGCAGGACTACGAGGCGATGCGCGCCTACTACGCGGACCGACTGCAGCACACGCTGGCCAGAACCGCCGAAGCTGCCGCTGCTGCAGGATTGACCGAAGCCGGGCTGGAGCAGTTGTTGGCCGATGAGAGCTGAGCAGCATCGCTCATGCCGAAATCACCCTACGCACGGGTCGTCGTCGACACCAACGTACTAATCAGCGCTGCGTTGCTTCGGGCAAGCGTGCCAGCGCGGCTGCTGAGCCTCTTGTTGAACGGTTCCAGGCTGCAGTTCTCGGAGCGCACTTTCGATGAACTTGCGAGTCGATTGTGGAAGCCCAGGTTCGATCGCTACATCGATATCGACGATCGAACGCGCCTGCTGCAAGACCTGCGCAGCGTTGCGGAGTGGTCGGTGATTCCGGCATCCATGCTGATCAAACGCTACTCGCGAGACGTCGACGACGATGCCTTCGTCCACCTGGCCCTTGTCTCAAAGTGCACCAGACTGATCACTGGTGACGCCGACCTGCTGGAGCTGAGTTCCCTCCGTGAATTGAAGATCCTGACACCTCGTGACGCGCTGACTGAGCTGGAGCTGATTTCGGACTGATCAGCGTGGACCGAGTCTGCAGGCTCACGCGAACCATCGTGCTTTGCTCTTCTGGGCCCTGGGCCCTATGCCCTGGGCCCTGCTCTTCCCTATCATCCGCTCCCCCTACAGCCACACCGGCCTGACAGATGCTCGACCTCGCCCTCGTTTCCGCCTTCGCCGCGCAAAGCCTCGACGAGGATCTGGCGCCACTGCTCGCGGCCGCAGAGCGGGCTGGGCTCAAGGCAGCGGTGTGGTGCTGGGACGATCCCGCGGTGGACTGGTCTGCCTGTCGGCTGGCGCTGTTGCGCTCGCCGTGGGACTACAGCGAGCGCTACCCCGAGTTCGTCGGCTGGCTCGAGCGCGTGGCTGCGCAGTCGCTGGTGCTCAATCCGCCCGAACTGGTGCGCTGGAACACCGACAAGCGCTACCTGGCAGAGCTGGCCGCGGCCGGAGTGGCGATCGTGCCGACCGAGTTTCTGGCTCCGGGCGATGCGCTGCCGAAGGACCTGCCAAACGAGTTCGTGCTCAAGCCGGCCGTCGGGGCCGGGTCAAAGGGTGCCTTGCGCCTGAGCGCCGATGAACGCGACCGCGCCGACGCGCATCTGGCCGATCTGCACCGGTCCGGCCAGGTGGTGCTGCTGCAACCCTACCTGGATCGGGTCGATGCCCGTGGCGAGGCGGCGCTGATCCATTTCGACGGCCACTATTCGCACTGCATCACCAAGGGACCGCTGCTGCGGCCTCAAACCGGACTGGTCGAGGGACTGTTCGCACTTGAGCAGATCAGTGCGCGCGAGGCCGACGCCGCCCAGCTCGTTGCTGCCGAGCAGATCCTGCGGGCCCTGTGCGCGCTGCCGGTGTGCGGCGGACAGACGCCGCTATACGCACGCGTCGACCTGCTCGAAGGCGAGCACGGCGAACCGCTGCTGCTGGAACTGGAACTGGCCGAACCCTCCCTGTTCTTCGCCCAGTGCCCGGAGGCCGCCGATCGCTTGATCGCTTGCGTGCAGTTGAGGTTGGGGGAAGGCTGAAAGAGCTGTTTTCAACTGGAGCTGGTCCGCGCCGAAGGAACCGAGGGCCGGAACTCGCCCCCAAACCTCGTCATTGCGAAGGAGCCTAAGCGACTGCGGCAATCCAGTGGCGTTTGCTCCGGACTAAGAGCACTGGATTGCGGTGGCCCGCGCCGAAGGAGCCGAGGGCCGGAACTCCCCGAAACCTCGTCATTGCGAAGGAGCCTAGGCGACTGCGGCAATCCAGTAGGGTTTGCTTCTTCGGACGAAGAGCACTGGATTGCCGCGGCCCGCGCCGAACCAGCATACGTCTTCGGTTGCAGACCGGGCGGCGCGGGCCTCTCCATGAACCCATATCGTAAGCCATTGATTTAGGGAAGTGCCGGGACCATGACCCATGTGCATTTTCCAGGTCAAAGAAGGCGTTCGGAAGAAGAACCATTCTCACGCGGAGACGCGGAGGTCGCGGAGAGAGCTTTCAAGAGAACAATCTCACATCAGGCGTCGTGAACCCGGCTTTCGACTGCTGTTCGCACTACGCGCTTCGATCTTGCTCTTCCTCCGCGTCCTCCGCGTCTCCGCGTGAGACCGCTCTTGCTGGTTCATGGCCCGTGTGCATTTCCGGGCCGGAAAAGGCATCTCGCGATGACGAGGTTCATGGAGCTTTCTGCAATTGCTCTTCCTTTGTGTCCTTTGTGTCCTTTGTGTTGAAAGCTCTTCAGCTCTTCAGCTCTTCGCCAAGACCGCCAGGTGCTCGAAGCTCAGGCCAAAGCGCGCAAGGTATTTGCGCAGGCGGTCGGCGTCGTTGCTGGATTGTTTGCGGGCGCGGCTGGCCTGGAACAGCTGGCGACCGGCTTCGCTCAGTGAACGAGAGCCGCGACACAGGCGGATCACTTCGGCCAGCTGGACCTGGTCGAAGCGGTCGGTTTCGGGCCAGCGTTCGCCCAGCAGTTCGGCTGCTTCCGCCCAGCCGGGTGCTGTTGAGCCACGGTCGGTAACGCCCGCCGGTGGCGAGCCCCAGATCCGCTGCAGGCGGGCGATTTCTTCCTCGACCACGGCGACGGTTATCCGGCCGTGCTCCGACAGCGTGGCCATGCGGGTGATCGAAGCGCCCAGGTCGCGGAAGTTGCCGGGCCAGTGCGCCTGCGGGCCGGTGGCGAAGTCCAGGTAGCGCGCCTTCGCCTCACGGTTGTAGCTGATCCGCTCGCCGTGATTGCGAGCGTGGCGCTCCAGCTCGAAATCCAGATTCGGCTCGATGTCCTCCAGTCGCTCGCGCAGGCTCGGCAAGTGGAAGGTCCACAGATTCAGACGGGCGTACAGATCATCGCGGAAGCGCCCCTGCGCAACCGCCTGAGCCAGTTCGCGGTTGGTACCAGCGATCAGCTGGAAGTCGCTGCTGACCTCGCGGTCGCCACCGAGCGGCGGAAAGCGCTTGTCCTCGATCGCGCGCAGCAGCATCGCCTGCTCGTCCAATTCCAGCTCCCCGATCTCGTCGAGGAACAGCAGGCCGCCGTCGGCGCTCTTGAGCAGCCCGGCGCGCTCGCCCTGGGCGCCGGTAAAGGCGCC
>JBGTIE010000440.1:0-2692 GCA_041745855.1 Lysobacterales bacterium
TCATTCGCCAGCCCACTTGCGTGAACCTAGTCGCGATGGTCAGCACTGACCAGCACGGCATCGCGCTTGGCGGTAATGTCGGCCAGATCGGCCTGCAGCTTTGCCTCGGCGCTGCTCAGACACGCGTCCTGGTCCGCACCGGTCATCGGGCTGCATTTCTCCCTGGCAACTTCGGCGCGTCCGTTCGCCTGGGCTCGGGCGATATCGAAGTCCGCCTGGGCGGTCTTGGCCATGGCGTCGGCTTCAGCTTCGCTGAGCTTCTGGCGGGCATCGGCTGCGCTGTCGGCATAGTCGCGACGTGCTTCGCTCACGTTGTCGCTGGCCTTGGCGACAACCTTGTTCTTGTCCTCGCGCGCATCCTGTACATTCTGCTGGGCATCCTGACGCGTTTCAGACACGTTCCTGGCGGTATCGGTGGAAGTTTCCTGGCAGCCCACGAGCACAAAGGCCGCAAGGGCAACGACGGGGATCAGACGATTCATCATGGCAGCGATTCCTGGTAGTGGTTCGCCCAGGTCCACCGCGGGACGCGGCGACGCAGACAACGAACTCTGGAACGATGATGGATGCCCCTTGCCTGGGGGTCTGTACGCTGTCGCACCGATTCGATCCGGGACGTCGACAGCGCATCTATGTGCGACGGCGCACCGACGCAGGGCCGTTGCCAGCGACATTATTCGTGCTGTCCGGGTTCGACCAGCGAGCTAGTGTCGAGCACGGTCCACCCCATCGAGGAGCACGCTCATGTTGCATTACGCCATCGTTTTTCTGGTCATCGCGCTGATTGCCGGCGTGCTCGGATTCGGCGGTATCGCCGGTTCCGCCGTCGGGATCGCCAAGATCCTGTTCTTTGTCTTCATCGTCCTGTTCGTGGTGTCCCTGCTGATGGGCCGACGATCCAGTATCTGACCCCTCACAGGGCTGAGGTCTGAGGGCTGAGAGATCAGGAAGAGCCGCTGGATCGTTTGCAGGCGTTACTGCACGGTCCTGAGGTCCAAGGGATCAGTGAAAGCCGGCAGTCTTGAGTGTCTGCGAGTGTTTGAAGGTCCTGGGTTGCCAGGACTGCCACCTGCCTTGTCGGAGCAATGTCATGTCTCTTGGTGCAATTATCCTGATCGTTGTCGTGTTGATGTTGCTCGGCGCACTGCCCCGCTGGGGGCACAGTCGCTCCTGGGGCTACGGACCCAGTGGCGGGCTTGGCCTGGTGCTGGTGATCGTACTGGTGCTGGTACTGATGGGCCGCATCTGATTCAGGCAGCGAGTGTCAGCGAGCAATACAAGTAACTGCAAATGCCCGCCCGGAAGCCCATGAACGCAGGTTCATGGGCTTTCGGGCGCGATCGCTTGTCGGTCGCCGGTCACTCAAGATTACCTGCCCGGATATTCCATAAACCTGCTACTGCGGCCGCCTCCCTGGTCAAAGCGGGCCCACTGTGGCGCGGTGTGCTCCCGTTGGACGGAACCGGGACACATCGATGCCGCGGTCGGCGGGGGGAGCCTTGACTATCATCCCCGCGCGTGAAGGCCGGTCGCGGCGACCCATTCACATTGGCGCAAAAGTGACCAACAGTGCTGCCAGCGCATAAAGGCAAAGGAATGGCAGGACCAGGTAACCCATCACGTCGCGGGCGTGGATAGCCACGCCGGCGCCCATGATCGGCAAAATGACCAACAGGAAGAATGGCTGCAGCGCGTTGGTGGAGGTTTCGCCATAGGCTACGGCCAACGCGATCCGGGCAACAAACGCCTGACGTTCGGCTTCCGGCAGGCCGGCGCTCAACTGCAACGCGGTTTCGGTCAGCGACGGGCCGATCACTGCCCACTCACCTCCGGCGGACGGAATTGCGAAATTGACCAGCGCGCCGGCGAAGTGGGCGATCAGCGGCAGCGTGTTCATCGTGGCTCCGGCGGCCATCCAGTCCGAGATCATTGCTCCGAGGCCGGAGAACATCATGATGCCCATGATGCCGGCATAAAACGGATACTGAAAAATGATGCCTGATACGTTCGAGCAGGCGCGCTTCATCGCGACGACATAGCGCATCGGTGTTCGATGCGCGAGCAGGCCCAGGCCGAAGAACGTGAAGATCATGATGTTGAGATTGATGTCGAATCCATTGGCCGCAAAGTGGCGCACCACGTACCAGAGCGCGCTGAGCGCAACGATTGTCTGCAGCCAGGTGCCGTTGTTCAGTCGGTCGGAGACACTGGAGCCGTCAAGTTGGTGACGGGAGGCTTCTTCGGCCACGCCGTCACTTTCCGCCACGTTGGCGTCGCGAAGTTCGTCCAGCGTCCGGGTGGCGTGACCGGTGGGCCGCAACCACCACATAAGCAACGGGGCGACCAGAAAGTACATGACAACCATGCTGATGTTGACCCAGCTTCCAAGGGAAACCGACACCGGCACGGTCGATTCCAGTACCCCGGACTCGATCAGGAAATTGCCCTCGGTATTGAGTAGCAGCGGAATCGAACTGGAAAAGCCGCCGACCCAGGGGAGGCCGGAAAGATACACGCATGCGACCAGGTAGGCGTAGTCGACCCCCTCGACAGGGTGCGAGTCAAACTGATGTGGGCTACCTTGTCAGCTGGATCGGAAGCGAGGGGTGCGGCGAATGAAGTCCCAAAGACTTAGTGATGCGGAGCTTTTGGCGAAGTTGAACGCCCATCCGGAGTTGCGTTCACGGTTTGA
>JBGTIE010000441.1:0-2849 GCA_041745855.1 Lysobacterales bacterium
TTGCGCCAGCGCCGCGTCGACCTGCTCCGGCTCGCACACCAGCAGCAAGTCGCAGCCGGCAACTCGGTGCCCTTCCAGCCTGGCAGTCAGATCGCCCAAGGCGGCAGCACCGAGCATCGCCAGATCGTCGGAAATGATCGCGCCGCTGAAGCCCAGCCCTCGCCTGAGCACATCGATCCAGCGCGCCGAGGCACCGGCGATCGCGGTATCCAGCACCGGCACCGCGATGTGCGCCATCATGACACCGCGCGCGCCGGCCTCGATCCCGGCGGCAAAGGGCAGCAGATCGGTGCAGATCGCCTCGACCGGTCGGTCGTCGCAGGCCAGATCCAGATGGCTGTCGGCACTGACCGCGCCGTGCCCCGGGAAGTGCTTGAGGCTGGCGGCCATGCCGAAGGCCTGCTGCGTCTCCACATACAGCGCGACCAGCCGCGCGGCGACCTCTGGGTCGGCGTGAAAGGCGCGATCGCCGATGCAGGCATTGCCGCCGGCGACGTCGGCGACTGGAGCGAAACTCAGGTCGAAGCCGCTCTCACGCACGCCACTGACCATCAGTTCGGCGTGCAGGCGGGTCGCGCGGCGAGCAAAGGCCGGATCGACCGACCACAGCGCCCCGATGTTCGCCAACGCCGGCAGTTCCAGGAAGCCCTCGCGCAAGCGGCGCACCCGGCCGCCTTCCTGGTCGACCGCGATCAACAAGTCCGGTCGCAGCTGGCGCAATTCGCGATTGAAGGCCTCCAGCCGCGGCCGCGACTCGATGTTGCGCGCGAACAGGATCACCCCGGCCACCTGGGGTTGTTGCAGCCAGTGGCGGGTGGCGCTGTCCAGGCGCGGGCCCGGCAGGCCAATCATCAGCAGACTCATGCGGTCGCACTCCAGGCCGTGTAGGGATGCTCGGCCAAGGCTGAATTGTAGTAGCGCAGCTCATTGGTGACTTCCCTACCGAGCCAGGCCGGGTGCTCGAAGGGTGCATCCACGGCGGGTAACTCGATCTCGGCCACGACCAGTCCGGCGTTGGCGCCGTGAAACTCGTCTATTTCCCAGGTCAGCTCGCCCCAGGGGACATAGTGACGCAGCTTGTCGATCACCGCACCGCCAGCCAGCGCCATCAGGGCCTCGGCATCGGCAAGAGGGATCGGATACTCGAATTCCTGCCGCGCCCTGCCCTTGTCGGCGCTCTTGATGTTCAGTGTCGCCACCTCACCGGCGATCCGGACCCGCACCGAACAATGCTGTGTCGCATCTTGTCTGGTGAGATACGCCTGAGCCATGCGCTCGGTATGCGTCACCAGTGCTTGCCATGCATCGCTGGCCAGCAGGAACTTGCGCTCGATCTCGATTGCCATGGGTTACCCGGATGTCTCATGAACGTGCGTAGCGAGACCGCCAAGGGCGCGTCGTGAGGCGGTCCGCGGACTGTTTGGCAGTGAAAGCGTAGTTTGCTCTACGTTGAGCTGACAAACGGGAGCAGACCGCCTCACGACGTGATGATTGGCGGTCGCAGTAGCAGGTTCATGCGACATCCGGGTTAACTCCGGTCGAACACGGCCATCGATTCGACATGTGCGGTGTGCGGGAACATGTCCATCACCCCGGCGGCGCTGAGCGTGAAGCCGTGCTTGCGCACCAGTATCCCGGCATCGCGCGCCAAGCTGCCCGGATGACAGGAGACGTAGACCACTCGCTGCACGCTGGCGCCGGGCAGGTACTCGAACACCGCCGCGGCGCCGGCTCTTGGCGGATCGAGCAGGACCTTGTCCCAGCTCTCCTGCGCCCATGAAGCCACGCTGGCGTCGACCGCCAGGTCAGCGGCGTGAAATTCCATCGTCAGCCCCTGCCGCTGCGCATTGCTGCGTGCACGCGCGACCAGTTCCGGCGATCCCTCCACGCCGACCACACGCGCACCCCGACGCGCGATCGGCAGCGAGAAGTTGCCCAACCCGCAGTACAGATCGAGGATCGCTTCGCCCGGTTGTGGCTGCAGCTGATCCAGCGCCTGCGCCACCATCGCCTGGTTGAGGCCGGCGTTGACCTGGATGAAATCGGCCGGCTCGAACTCGAAATCGACCTGCTGGGCCGGCAACGCATAACGCAGGCCGGGCTCGGCGCCGGCGAACCAGCGCACCGTCGCCGGACCGCCCGATTGCAGGTACAGCGCGACGCCGCGTTCCTGTGCAAAGGTCCGCAGCGTGTCTGCATCGGTGTCGGTCAGCGGCTGCAGATGGCGCAACAGCAGCGCGATCTGGTCATCGCCGGCGGACACCTCGACCTGCGGGATCGCGGCCCGGATGGTCAGTGCGTTGATGCAATCCGACAGCGGCAACAGAAGCGCATCGAGCCGGCTATCGAGCACCGTGCAGTTGTTGATATCGGCCACGAAGGCGCCATGCACTTCGCGAAAGCCGACCAGCGTGCGGCCCTTCTTGGCCACATAGCGCACCGACAGCCGGGCTCGTCGCCGATAGCCCCACGGCGCCGATGGCAGCGGTGCCAGCCATTGCTCCGGGCTCACCTGGCCGAGGCGTTCGAGGTTCTCCGCCAGCACCCGCTGTTTGGCCAGCAATTGCTCGGAATGATCCAGATGCTGCAGCACGCACCCGGCGCAGACGCCATAGTGCGCGCAGCCCGGCTCGACCCGGGACGGCGCGGCCTGCAGGACCTCCAGCGTGATCGCCTCATCGAAACGGCGACCACGCTTGATCCGCTTGGCCATGACCCGTTCGCCGGGCAAGGCGCCAGCGACGAAGACGGTCTTGCCGTCTACGCCGCGGGCCACTCCCCGACCGTCATGGATCAGGTCGGTGATGGACAACTCCACCGCGGTCAGGACTTGCGCTGCCAGTTGCCCT
>JBGTIE010000442.1:0-4115 GCA_041745855.1 Lysobacterales bacterium
ATGCGCGCCGCCGATCAGCGCCAGCGCGACGGCGAGTCCGGCCAGGTCGATCTGTTCGGCGCGGCCAGGGTCGATGCGCAGCCACCCGGCTGCGTGGAGCAACCCGAGTGGCCATTGCAAAGCCTGCTCAAGGCCGAACGAGAGAGCCTGGGTTGGTATCTCTCCGGCCATCCGGTCGATGTCCATCGCAAGCTGCTCGACGGCTTCATCAGCGCACCGCTCGGCGAGCTCGAAGGCCGCATCCCCGAGCGGCCACGGCGCGACGACCCGCCGCTGATCCTGGCTGGCCTGATCGTCGCCCAGCGCCCGCACCGGGACAACCGCTACGTCGCGATCGAAGACGGCAGCGGACGGATGGAGCTGGCCTTCCACGCCGAAGCACTGGCCGAGTACGCACCGCTGTTGATCAACAATGAGGTGCTGGTCGTCGAAGGCCAGGTCGGCATCGACCGCTTCACCGACCAGCCGCAGATGAAAGTCCGCCGCGCCTGGTCCGTGAGCAAGGCCAGCGCCCACTTTGCCCGCGGCCTGCGGATCTCGATCAACGGCCGCGGCCCGGCCATCGTCGACGATCTCAAACGCGTCCTCACCCCCTACCGCGGCGGCCCCGCTCACGTCCGCATCGCCCTCCAGCGCGAAGACGGCCCGGTCCAGTTCGCCCTGCCCGAAAACTGGCGCGTCGCCGCCAGCACCGAGCTGAAGGAACTGCTGGAGGCGCTGCCGGGGGTGCGGAATGTGGAGATACATTTTGCGCGGGGGGCGGTTTGAGAGCAGGGCTGAGAGTTGAGGGCTGAGGGGTCAGAAGAGCAGGGCCCAGGGCTCAGGGCCCAGGGCCCAGAAGAGCAGTTCTTGTGGCCAGTTCAAGAGCGCAGCCCCAAGTTGGAAGTAGCGCGGTCCCGGCGCGCACAACGCTACGATTTTCGCCCAGGCAAAATTCGCGCCGGCGGCCGCGTCTCCCAACGTGCGCAGGATGTCGGTGCGCACCGCGAACCGCGAACGGAACCCCGAGTTGCACTCGGGCGCTTGTCCTGGACCGTGGAGCGCCCAGTTGGCGCCGGCAGCCGCGACTCTTGTTGGGAAGAGCCGACCAGCCCGCCTCGATCTCTTCCAATCCGTTTGTTCACCACCAAGCGGACCCAGCCTGGCCATCGTGGGACTTAACCCGGATATTTCATGAACGTGCGTAGCGAGGCCGTCGAGGGCGCGTCGTGGTGCGGTCCGCGGACTGTTTGGCAGTGAAGGCGTAGTTTGCTCTACGTTGAGCTGCCAAACGGGAGCAGACCGCGCCACGGCGTGATGATCGGCGGCCGCAGTAGCAGGTTCATGAAATTTCCGGGTTAAATGCCTATACACGACGAACACCCGTGTGTATCGTGTGTAGATGAAGAGCGGCGAACTAATACGGGAATTGCTGGCTGCGGGCTGGGTCCTCAATCGTGTTCGCGGTTCGCATCATGTCTACACGCACCCGAAGCGAGCCGATTGCGTTGTGGTCCCGCACCCCAAGAAGGATCTGGGCAAAGGTCTGGTTGCGGCGATACGTCGTCAGGCCGGCTTGTAGCATCGGAGTAAGGTTTATGTTGCGCTATCCAATAGCCATCGAACTTCCACACGGCGACACTGCGTTTGGCGTCGTAGTACCGGACTTGCCGGGCTGCTTCTCCGCCGGCGATACGCTGGACGAGGCAATCATCAACTGTGAGGAAGCCGCGGCGGCATGGATCGACGCCATGCTGGATGCCGGTGGACTCATCCCGAAGCCCAGCGCCATCGAGGCCCTGCAGCGCAACCCGCAGTTTTCGGGCTGGATCATAGCCCTGGTCAGCGTCGATCCGGCCCTGCTGGACGACTCGGTCGAACGCATCAACATCAGCCTGCCCCGGCGCGTCCTTCGCCGCATCGATGCCAAGGCGAAGGAAATCGGCGAGACCCGCTCTGGCTACATCGCCCGACTGGGCGTGGATTGATCGGCAAGAGCTGCAGCCGCCGGCAATCATTGAGGCCACAAAGGAACTGTGAGGCTGCTTGCAGGCGACCGCGGAAGCGGGTATTAGCTCCGAGGTCAGGGTTGCTCCTTTCAGAGTTGGGTGTACCTCACAGCGCCCGATGACGCGAAGAATCCGGAGCTCAGACCTTGTCTCGATGATTCCACATATTTTCACCACGTCAGAGCCGGCGGGACTCCTTGCTCCAGCCTAGGTGTAACCACGTATACCCGACCAACCTCAATGCGCGGAGGATGGGCTCACCCAGCCGCTCGATGCTCAGCCGACCGAGCAAAGTTCCGCCAGGAGCATCCAGTGTGGTCCGGGACCGGACACAACCAAGGCCTCCTCATGCGCATGCCATTTCCCGTTCAACTGCTCGCTCTCGCTTGCCTGCTGTGCCTTCGTCCTGATCCCGCAGCCGCCTTCGGCGTAGATGTCTGCTACAACGCGCCGGGCTCCGGGCCGGATCTCGTACGCAACTGCATCGATGTCGAGGAATCCTGTCGTACCAGCCATCTGCCCCTTGCCGGTCAGGCATCGTGCCGGATTGCGGCTACGGCAAACAGCCTGAGTGGCTTGAGTGGCGGAAACAGCATCATCGGCGGGCGCAGCCTGGTGCACAGTGACTCAACTTATCTGATGGCGCAGTTGATAGGTTATTCACCGTGGCAGGCGTATCAGGTGATGATCTACAACGAAGCCACCGACCAGTCGGAGTACGTTCCCTTTGACGAAGACGGCTCGCAAATGCTCAGCGAAGCGGACATTGCGGACTGCCGGGCACAGTGGGGGCGTGCGATGCCAGGCTACTGCCGCGTGATCACGCCGGTGATGAACGGAATCTACAAGTTCAATGACGAGACCGGAGGCATGCTACTGCACTTGCACGCGCGATTTTCCAACGATGGCGCTCCGCCACCGCCTGTAGGCTTCCCTGCCGATTACTTCTCAGCAGCGAACGCCCCCTTTGAGCCGCTGGTCAACAACTTGCGCGAGTGGGCAATGGACCGCAGGCCCGACGCTTGCGTGGCGGGCCTGCAGAAGCTTGATCTGGCGGTGTCAGGCCGGGCGAGAGCTTGCGAGGCGAGCGATCGTATTCTCAAGAGCCCGCAGAGCTTCTTCGCGCTGGGTGTCTCGCGTCTGCAGATCCCTTTCTCCTCCCGGCTGGGCACGCTGGTTGTCAACGAGGATGAGCGGGGTACCGTACTGGCCTCTGATCGCAGCTTCCAGCAGTACATCGATCCTCACCAGGTTGAATTCGCCAAGCTCGGCGTGTTCCTGCACTCGCTCGCCGACAGGGCCTCGCACCATCTGTGCACGGACACGTCCTGGTTCAATCGGGAAAGTTCCGGCGATTACAACAGTGCGTACGACCAGATTCGCTGCGCACAAGGCAGTCACTTTCTCTGGCACGCCTGGGAACAGGGCACCGACCAGCACGACGACAACCTGGACGCCCCGTTTCAGACGATGCGGCCTGCGCTGGAGTCTGTATACGACCAGTTGGTGTATACCGCAAAACTACGCGGTGTGAACTTGCGCGCTGGACGAAACCAATCAGCGATTATCGACCAACTGGTGGAAGTACTGGGTACGAACGACCCCAAACAACGGCTGGACAAGATGGTTGCGCTGATGGAAGCGCATGATGCGCTGCCACTACCCGGTCACGGCCACGTCGCCGACCTCACGCTGGAGCGATGGCTGGAAGTTGCCGGCGCGCCGCGTCACTGAGCGCGTGTAACCGAGGCCGCAAGCCGGTCGATCCGACTCCCCACCCAAATTGTTGCAATCGTTGTCATCCAGGGCCCGCCACGCGGGCCTGCCTGGCTTGCGGTCGCTCGTCATTGGTCGCATGCTCGCAAGAGGGGCGATACAGTGGCCGATCCGGGATTGACATCCGGACGCGGAACCGGCTGCGGCAGGCCCTGAGGCTGCCGGGAGACGCCGAGTGGAATCAGGAACAGGTCGAAGCTTGCAAGCCGTCAGCGCAGAACCATGCTGGCAGCAGCGGGCGGGCTGGCTGATCTGCACCGCCCTGATCGCCTTGGCTGGCTGCGCCGTCGCGCCGGTCCCGTCCGAGGTCGCCGTGGACATCGAGCGGCGCCAGCTGCAGCATGCACTGGC